>CAYYMT010000111.1:0-11498 GCA_964472715.1 uncultured bacterium
TTTCACATACTTTCAGACATAATATTCCCGCATAAAAGGAAACCTTGCAAATGCCCGCCTGCTTCGGGCAGGGTTGAAAACCTTTGCAATGGTTGTTCTTGGTGCTGCCTGCCCGGCGTCTTGTCCTGTGTAGTTTGTAGAACGAAGAGGGAAATTCAAGGATGAAGACGAGGCTGCTGAGTAAAACCTTCCAAAAATTTCATTACTGAAAATGGCGCCAGTCTTTTACACTTCACTCCGCTCGCCTGTTTAACTTTTGAAAGGTTATGGCAGCGATGTCTTTGGGAACCGGTTCCGAAGTTCCGGACGTCTGCGTTCCCAAAATCAATTTGGGAAGAATTGAATAAATATTTTAAACCTCCGAAGTTGAATGAAACTTCGGAGGTTTTTCATTTATACATCAGAGGTTACAAATTCCTTCATAAACTTAATGATATAATATTGGTCCGCGGTGCCCGCCATTTCACGAATGGAATGCATGGAGACCATGGAATGGCCGATATCAGCGGTTTTGATGCCGAAATTGGTGGCTGTGATGGGTCCGATGGTGGAGCCGCAGGGTTTATCCACCCGGTGAATATATTTTTGGGTGGGAATGCCGGCTTTTTTTGCCAGGGCTTCAATCTCGGCCGTGGTTACAGGGGAGGAGGCGTAGCGTTGCTTTGCGTTCAGTTTGATCACCAGGCCATTGTTCAGTTTACAGAGATGATGCTTTTCGTAATGGTCTACATAATTGGGATGAACTGCATGGGCGCCGTCAGCCGATAGCACAAAAGACTTATTCATGGCCCGCAGGAATTCTTCACGATTGAGGTTTTGTGTCAGCGCCAACCGCTCCAGAATATTACCTAAATAAGGAGAACCGCCGCCATTCATAGTGGAGGAGCCGATTTCTTCGCTGTCAAAAAGTGACACCACAACTGTTTTCCTCGGTGTTTTCTCCTGGTCGGCAATAGCCGTAATAGCGGCGTGGCTCATCATCAGATTGTCAATCCTGCCTGACACATAAAAATCATCATTGATGCCGGAAAAAGCGGCTTTCTGTACATCAACTAATTCCAGTTCAAATTCCGCAATATCATCCACTTTGATTTTCAGTTCGTTTGCAATCAGGGCTTTCAAATTATCTTTTGTAAAAGGTTTGTCACCTGCCAATGCAATCACCGGCGGCAGGTGTTTTTCTTTATCCAGTGTCAATCCCTTGTCATTGACTTCCCGGTCCATGTGGATGGCTAACTGGGGAATTCGCGCCAGCACTTTTTCGCTTTTCCAGAGTTTTGTTGTGAGTTTTTCCCCATCCCGGACAACAATTTTTCCTGCCAGCGTCAGATCACGGTCTGTCCAACTGGTCAATAAGGGGCCGCCGTAAATTTCAACACCTAACTGCACATAGCCTTCTTTTTCATAGACACTGTTGGATTTGATTCGAAAACCCGGTGAATCGGTATGGGCGCCGATGACATGAAATCCGCTGTCCAGGATTTTATCATTTCCAACTATACCGGCAATAATTGCCGTGTTATTGCGAATTGAGAAAAATTTGTCACCCGGTCTTAATTGCCATTCATCGGATTCCGATAATTCTGTAAATCCTTTGCCGGTCAGAATTGCTTTCACCGACTCCACTGCGTGGGGGGCCGTAGGTGATTTATCTAAAAATTCCATTAAATTGCGCGTCGTCTCTTTCATTTCCTGCGTGATAATCATATTTTTTCCTTTCAAATTTTACTATTCTCTCTCTCAACAATATATAAATTATTGATGTCCGATCATAATTTTATGATCAGAAATCAATCGATAAATTCAATGATATATTTCGTCCCGGTTCCCATTGCATCAGGCCGCGGTTGGTGGACAGATGATTTTGATATTTTTTATCCGTAATGTTATCCGCCCTGAGCAAAAGTTGCAGATAACTGTCCATAAATTGATATTTTTTAGTCTGTAAATAAAGGTTGTAATAGGTATAGCCGGCTGTTTCGGTTTCCCAGTCAGCCACCCGTTCCTGATCGGCGAAAGCATTTACCGCCACTGTCAAATTAAAAAGATTAGGCACCGGATATGTGATGAACAATTGCCCGTTAAGCGGTGGAATGGAAGCCAGGGGAACCCCATCTTTGCGATCTTCACCGTGGACATAGGCCAGATTCGCGCTTAATGATAAACGAAAGGGCGTATTATACTCACCGTAAATTTCATAGCCGTAAAGCAGCGCTTCGCCGGCATTCTGTTTGATCAGGGCGGGCCGGCCATCATAAGTGCCGCTTTTTTCGATTACCAGATCGGTCAGAGAGTTGTGAAAAAGATTCGCTCCCAGGGTGTAAGTGTCATTGCTGTAATTCATCCCGATATCTTTGGAGAGAGACTGTTCGGCATTGAGCCTGGGATCACCCAGTTTGATCAGATTTCCCAGATCAATATAGTCAAACCGTTCCTCCAGTGTCGGACTGCGGAAAGATTTGCCGAAATTTAAACTTAGGTTCAGATTTTTTCTGGGTTTATATAATAGACCAATATTCGCGCTCCAGGAATGATCGAGGTCTTCTTCGGCGTTCCAAAAAACAGTCTGGTTGGGGGGAGTATCATTGCGCACACTGTCGATAATCTGAAAATCAGGATTAATCATTTTTTCGCTGTCAATTCTGATCAGGTCATAACGGCCGCCCAGGTTCATGATCAGTTTCTTATTCCAAAAATAATGATCATTATTAATAAACAAACCGGTGGTTGAATAGAGTGAATTCGGCAAGGGTAATTCGCCGACTACCTGGTCAATGGTTTTGATAGTCTCGTCATTGTCATTTTTAATCTGTATTTCCAGAAATTTTTTCCGGTTGCTGTCCAGTTTTTTCTGCCAGCCATCAATTCCCACAATCAGCCAGTTATTTTCATTGACAAGCCAGTTGGATTGCAGCAGAAATCCGGTGGTTTCATGCAGGGCTTCCGGTACAACGCTCTGAACATGGATTTCTTTGGCCGGCTGTGATTCTGACGCTGGTATTGAATTGATAATGTGTGGTTTGTTTTCAACTTCACGAAAAATATTCTGCCGGTAGACCTTGAAGGATAGTTTTGGCATTGCCGGCAACAGGTTTTTTATCTCGTATCCCAGGCTGTACAATTCACGGTAGGCTTCTTTGTAACTGACTTCAGCCTGAGGCGGGAAAAGCGGCTTTCCGCCAGGAATACCAACATTCTGCGCCTGGAATTTTTGAACATTAAGGCTAAGTTTATGATTTTTAAAGGGTTTATAATTAAAGTTGAGGGCCAGGTTTTGATCATCAAACTGGCTGTTTTCCAATTTTCCGTCAGGTGTTTCGGTATTGCCGGCAGAGCGGTTTTGCAGGGCGATCTTCATATTCCATTGCTGCGCGCCGGTAAAGAGATTCAGATTTTCATAATGCATCGTATTGACACTGTTATAGCCGAGTTTGACGGAGGGACGCAGGTAGAAACCGGATTCAAAGGGCGCTTTTTTGGTGATAACATTGATGACACCGCCGGTGGCGCCGGTTCCGTACAGCATTGATGCGCCGCTTTTAATGGTTTCTATTCTGTCCACATCATTGATATTGATCAGGGACAATGATGCGGCGAGATTGGTGGCTGTGGAAATCCGGTTGCCATCTACCAGGGTAACAATATTATTCCGGGAAAGGCCGCGAATCGCAATGGATTTGCTCCAGATACCATCGGAACTCATCGTAATTCCTGGTGTATTGGCAATGGCCTCAGCCGTGGTCAATGGTTGCTGTTGTTCGATTTGATAGTCATTGTAGGTGGTAATTGGCAGGGGGGAATTGGACAGTTTTTTTTCTGATTTGGTAATAGTCACACGCACCGCTTCGAACTGGATCAGGCTGGGCTCCAGCATTACGGTAATTTCCAGATTTTTCTCTTTTGAAAAATCAAGTGGAATTCTTTGGCTCTTATAACCGATGAAGGAGACTTTGATCGATGTGTTTTGTAAGGAAATATTGCGAATGCTGAAATGACCGCCGGCATCGGTAAAAGTATATTTTCCTTCTTCACTCAGCTGAATATTCGCCCCTTCCAGAGGTGTTTTCTGTTCAGCGTTTAAAACAGTACCCCTGACACTGTAGCCCAAAGCCGTCACTGCCATTAAAAGTATGATGAGCGTTAATTTTATAGATTTCATAGAAATACCCCCTTTACTTGGCAAACGCGGTTTTTACAGAAACCGATGGCAGTTGGCCTAATTTACCGGTCAGCGCCCCAACCTCATCTGTGGTTCCCTCCACAATCAAAGAGATTATAGATAGTTTTTCCTGCTGACGGGGAACACCCAGCCTGCCGACAATCAGATTGGCATGGTAGTGTAATATGGAATTTAGTTTTTCGTGGGTATTGGCAGGGTCTTTTACGATGATGGCGATAACACCAATTCTTTTCTGCTGTTGGTTCATTGTTTCCTCCTTTATGTCAGGCAATTGCCCTCCATCTTAGATATGATGTTAAAGAATCAGCAAAATTTACCGAAAATCGCCATGAATAACAATAGTTATGTTGTATTGATAAAATTTTAAGAAGATAAACCGGAAATTTTGTTCATTTCGGATTGATTTTTGCATTGTCTGCGAATATCATAAAAACTATGGGAAAGATATGGATAAATTGTCAGCCTATTTAAAAAAAATAATTATTAAAACCGACTACACAATTAAAAATTTTAAGGGGTTGCGTGAACAGGTGTTTTTAATTACCTCCTTTTTTATCTTATTACTGGGTTTCGTTTCTTCACTTTATAATATATTTTTCAGCATAACTCAAAATTTTCCGGTGGAAGCAATAATTTACATCCTGGCGTTTTTGGTTTTATTGATCTCAATTTTTGGCAAAAGAGTGAATTTTTATCTGCGCATTTTTTTGATCATGGTTTATTTTTTTATTACCGGAGTGGTAATGATCTCAATTCGGGGACTTATGAGTTCGGGCCAGTTCTTTCTGTTTTTGATCCCGGTAATTGCGGCTGTTTTCCAATTAAAAAAAACAATTGTTTTAACACTGGTTTTAAACCCTTTGATTTTATCTGCCATGAGGTTCCTGGTAATTTTTGATATTCTCAGCAATCCTGATATAGTCAGATTCAGTACACCGGAATGGTTTTTATTCTCGGTGGGGTTTGCCCTGGTAAATATTTCCGTAACAATATTTTTATATCATTTGATCAAGATGCTGATCACCAAATCCGACAAGAAAAGCGCGGAAGTTAAAAATCTAAATATTGAAATGGAAAAATTGAGCAGGATCAATAAAAAATTTCAATCCATCATAGACGAAAACAAAGCGTTTCAAAATAATCAGGTGAATACCCAGCGGCTTGATTCCGTGGCCAGATTAACCAGTGGGATTGCCCATGAATTTAATAATTTTATCACTGTAATAATCGGGTATACCGATATATTGTTATCAATCAGCAGCAATGATGAAATGTACAATAAATTATTGCGGAAAATTAAGGTCTCGGGAAAATCTGCGGAAAATCTGGTCTCAAAATTATTGGCTTTCAGTAAAAATATGGTGATGAAAAATCGTATCGTCAATGTTAATGACATTTTGTTGAATCATATCGACGTTCTGAACAATAAGATCAATGAAAAAGTGAAGATAAACCTGACCTTACCTGAAGAAAATTATTTAATAAAAATCGATCCGAAACAATTTGAAAATATGATTAATGAATTAGTCACCAATGCTAATCATGCTTTACCCAAAGGCGGGGAGATCAGGATCAAAGTTGATACGGAAATTATTAGCCCAAAATATGCAAAAAAACAGGAACTTGAACAGGACGGCGAATATGTAGTTTTAACTGTTGAGGACAATGGGATCGGTATGGATAAAGAAACATTGTCGCACATATTTGAGCCCTTCTTTTCAACCAAGGGCAGTGGTGAATCACTGGGTCTGGGCATGTCTGTCATTTACGGTATTGTCAAGCAGTCCGGCGGTGATATTGAAGTAAAAAGTTCTCCCGGCAATGGCACAAAAGTGAAACTTTATTTCCTCAGCAGGCAGGAAAAACTTGCCTTTAAAAAGAATGAGCAGATCATTCCCACTGATTTGAAAGGGGACGAGCGGATCCTGCTGGTGGAAGATGACAAACTGGTCCGCAGCGTCATTGTGGAGGTCCTGACCAATTATGGTTACAAAATGATTACTGCCGCGAATGGTGTGGAAGGACTGGAGACTTTTGCTAAAATGGGCGATGACATAGACCTGATCATTGCCGACGTTGTCATGCCGAAAATGAGCGGTATTGATCTGGTCAACCGGATAAAAAACGAAAAGCCCGACATCAAATCCTTATACATGTCAGGATACAGTGAACAGGTAAATAATCTTGATGATATGGGCGTCAATTATATTAAAAAACCCTTTGATCCCCTGGACCTGGTAAAAATGATCAGAGTAATTCTCGATACAAAACCGGTTCAGACCACCAAAGCAAAATAAATACTGGCTAAATATCCTCATGAATGACTTTATCCACCTTTCCTTTTTTCTGTGACAAGAATAATCCTGAAATGACAATAATAATACCAATAATTTCCTGAGCAGACAACAGGTCACCAAAAATTATAAAACTGAAAACAGCGGTAACCACCGGAATTAAATTAATAAAAACATTGGTTTTGTTGACGCCTATTGAAGCAATTGATTTGGTCAGAAAAATAAAGGCCAGTGTGGATGCGAATATTGATAATTGCAGTAGAGCAATAATTGAAGACCTGTCGATTTGCAATGTCAGTAATTCCCGGCCTTCCCAAATTAACAGCACCGGTATAAAATATACAAAGCCGATTATATTTTGGAAGAATACAATATTGATGGATGAATATTGATCAGTCAGTTTTTTCACCAGAATACTGTATCCGATGGTGGCTGCCACTGCAAAAAACAGGAGCGCGATACCTTTGAAGGAATATTCCAGGGTTGAGTTTTTTGTCAGCAAAACTGTCAGCACACCGGCAAAGGAAATCAATAGCCCGATAAAATTATATTTGTTCAATCGTTCCTTCAGGAAAATGAAAACAAAAACCGGGGTTACCAGGGGAATTGTAGAAATGATCATGGAAGCAATGGTGGGAGAGACGTATTTAACGCCAAAATTTTCGCCGATGAAATAGAGGAAAGGCTCGAAAAATGCCAGGGCCAGAAAATATTTGAGGTGTTTCCTTTTAAAATGCATCTTTTTGGTGATCAGTAAATAGAGAAATAACAGAACCGACGATATTAGAAGACGCAAAAAGATGATGGTTAACGGGCCATAGGATTCCAGCAAAATTTTCGTCCAGATAAAAGACATGCCAAAAAATATCATGGAAAAAATTGCCGCCAGATAGGCCAATGTGTTATTCGGTAATTTCATTAATCTGTCCCCATACTAAAATTTTTCCAAATATATAAAATTTCAGCATATTCTGCATTAACTATTCGGTATTTGTGTTCTGTATCAAATTTTTATTGTTGTTAAATGGTTAGGTTAATAACAAATATGATCACAGGAGGAAAATCATGACGAAGGATGCAAATACGAAAATTATTAAAATCAATGCCGGACAATCAAATCTTTATGTTGTGAATAAAAACAATCGAAATCTAATGATTGACGCCGGTAATCATGGACTGCAAAAGATTGATAATGTTCTGAAATCCCATGATATCAAATATAAAGATATAGAGTTGGTTGTGCTCACCCATACACATTATGATCATGTGAATTTACTTTATGAACTCAATAAAAAGATCTACACTGAGATTCTGGTTCATAAAGCCGGTGAAAAATATTTGAAATTTGGGCAAACACCGGACCCCAAAAATGGTAATGCTTTCGGCAAATTACTTTTATTTTTCAATAAAATTGGTGGTAACGGGAAATTCAAACCGGTTGTTCCCGATACTGTAATTCAGGGCGAGTATTTCACCGATCGCCTGGGATTTGATATCAATATTATTCCAACACCTGGACATACCCCTGATTCAATATCAATCATTATTGATAATAGATGGGCTTTTGTCGGTGATACTTTATTTAATATTTTCCCGGGAACAATCTATCCGATTTTTGTCGATGACAGAGAAAAATTAAAGCAAAGCTGGCAAACATTAATCAATCTCAAATGTGATTACTATTTTCCGGGACATGGCGCAAAAATATCTCATGATAAATTCAATGCTGCCTATCAAAAATTATTCGGTTAAAGAATCTTTCTCTTTTTCCGGGTCTTTCTGATGCCAATGGTTAAATAAACAATTCCCACAACTCCCAGCGCCAGTCCGATTTCTTTATTGACCGCACTGATAAAAACAAGACCGGTGGCGATTAATGTGATCCCGATTGGTATGAACTCACGAAAATTTGTTTTCTTTTTCATAATAATAAATCCCTCACTAAAATATTTTATACATTATAATCAATTTTATAAAAAGAGTAAATGGATTTTTTGGGCCAGTCATAAAAATTATCTGATTAATTTTTTTCCGGTATTGTGTTCGGCTCTTTTTACCAGTTCAGTGGATATTTTTTGATGACGGCCTACCAGTTCTTTTTCATTCAAGCCGGTAACTTGTCCATTTTTCACGACAATTTTGCCATTGATAATCGAGTAATCCACCGGAGCCATGGCAACATTGAACAGAATTGCTGCCACCGGATCATGCTGCCCGCCGGAATATTCCAGGCGGTCAATATTGATCATGGTCAGATCAGCACATTTTCCGGGGAAAATCCGGCCAATATCATTACGACCCAGAGCTTTTGCGCCGCCGACTGTTGCCATCCAGAGAATTTCCTCGGTGTTGAGCCAGTATTTGGGTTCACGCAGTCTGGAAATCAGCATGGCATTTCGCAGTTCCAGTAGCATGTTTGAGGAATCGTTGGAGGCTGATCCATCGACTGCAATTGATACATTAACACCGGCATCCAGCAATTCTCTCACCCGGCAGATACCGGAACCCAGCCGCATATTGGATGAGGGACAATGAGCGACTCCTATTTTAGCTTGTCCGGCGCGTTGAATTTCTTCATCATTTAGAAAGATGGAGTGCGCGAACCATGCATTTTCACTGATCCAGTCCAGGGATTCCATAAATTCAAAGGGACGCTGTCCAAATTTTTCGATACAGAAAGATTCCTCATCTTTGGTTTCTGCCAGATGGGTGTGTATTTGTAAGTTGTGCTTTTTTGCAAAGGCGGCAGTCTGTTTCATGGATTCCTGCGTAACCGAAAAAGGCGAACATGGCGCCAGTGATAGTCTGAGCATGGCACCAAAAGAGTCATCGTGGTATTTTTCCAGCAAACGGTCAATATCAGCCGCAATTTCTTCTTCTGTTTGTGTGACATCATCCGGTGGAAGACCACCGTCCTTTTTACTCAGGGACATGGAGCCGCGGGTGGGCTGAAACCGTATGCCTAATTCTTGTGCTGCTTCGATTTCACGATCAATGATTGTCGATTCTGTTTGGCTTGGAAATAAGTAGAGATGGTCAGAAGTTGTAGTGCAACCGGACTTTAGTAATTCTGCCATGGCGGTTTTAGCGCTGATATAAAAGGCTTCCCCATCAATTCCCCGCCAGATTTCATAGTTGGTCACCAGCCAGTCAAATAACTCAGATTTCTGTGTGGCGAATATATTACGGGTCAGAGTCTGAAAGAAATGATGGTGAGTATTTATAAATCCCGGTAAGACTACCATTCGGCTGGCATCAATAATTTTGTCAGCCTTGCCGGTATAGTTTTGCGGCCCGGCAGAGACAATTAAATTGTTATCAATCAAAATGTGGCCGCCGGCAAAAGTATCCAACACGTTTTCATCATTGACATCTTCTTTGATTCGGCAACAAAGTAAGGGGTTTTTTATTAATATTGTGCTCATAAGGTCTCCATTAAAATATTTGCTATGCGAATTTTTATATGAGAATGTAACATTTTATTCTCCTCGATTACGGTTGGGAAGTCTACTGAAGTAGACTAGCCCGGTAACTTTTTGTTTTTTTCACCATGCTGAAGTATGGTGTTAGCCTGAATTTCGGTGTATTCTGGTCTCTGTTCATTTAGATATAACCGTCTTTATTTTCAGAATAGCACCACAATTCACTTGTCCGGCTTTCGACGGATTGTGGTGGGAAATGGTTTCCCAAATCTGTACATAGTATGCTTCAGCATACTTCCCAACTTTATTCTAAAATTCGTTTATTGAACTCATTTATCAACTCATCGATTTTCGGTACCATTTTGTGGATTGATCCCCAGTAATTTCTATGATCATACCATTGGGCATTCAACTCCTCCAGGTCTTTTTCCTGTTGCTCGATCCAGGTGTAATATTTTAAATTATGAATACGTTTCCTGGCATAATAATCCAGTTCCAGCATATTGTCAATGGCAATTGAATTGCTGAGTTCATAATCGGCAACAGCATTGTCATGAATATAATTGCCCCGCTGTTCCCGTAGTTCTTTTATTCGCGAACCGTATAATTCCATGGAATCGGTAAAAACAGTGGTGACAATATCTTTTTCTGTTAATTCATAATATTTGGCAAATTTGATCGCTGCCACCAGATTCCCAATTGAAGAAATTCCCAGCAGGTGCAATTGCTCAATGGCGGCTGAATCAACGCCTTGTTGTGCCAGGTATTCATGGCCTTCCGGCTCATTAAACAGGCGCAATAGTCGCATGGTGACCTCATCATCAACCGCAATCACCATATCCGTGGTACGGGCATTATGAATCCAGGGAACATGCTTATCACCGATTCCTTCAATCCGATGTCCGCCAAAGCCATTGTTCAGTAAAGTCGGGCATTGTAGCGCTTCTGCCGCAGCGACTTTTGCATGGGGAAATTTGTCTTTGAGAAAATCCCCGCTGCCCAGTGTTCCGGCTGATCCTGAACTCAAAACCACCCCTGCAAAATTATCAGCTGCACCCATTTTTTGTTGTAGCATTTCGAGCATCGCATTTCCTGTGACATCATAATGCCAGAGATGATTGCCCAGTTCATCAAATTGATTGAAAATCACAATATCGTCGCCACGTGTTTTGCGAAGTTCCCAGCACTTATCAAAGATCTCTTTAACATTGCTTTCACAGCCTGGGGTAGGAATAACTTCGCCGGCTATTTTGGAGAGCCATTGAAAGCGCTCTGTCGACATTTCTTCCGGCAGAATAGCAATGGATTCACAGCCCAGCAAAGCGGAATCGTAAGCGCCGCCGCGACAATAATTACCTGTTGATGGCCAAACTGCTTTTTGTGAGGTAGGGTCGAATTGACCAGTGATCAGGCGGGGGGCCAAACAGCCATAGGAAGCACCGACTTTATGAGCGCCGGTGGGGAACCATTTTCCTACAAGGGCAATAATCCGTGCGTCAACGCCGGTGATTTCAGGGGGCAATTCCAAATAATTAACATTACCAAAGTCACCGCCCTCCAGGGTTGGCTCATTTTTCCAGGTAATGCGAAACAGATTGCGGG
>CAYYMT010000112.1:0-11429 GCA_964472715.1 uncultured bacterium
CAACCGGGTACCGGTAATGATTATGTTTTTACGGTCAGGAATTCTACTGTAGTAAAGAAGCCAGTTGAACGAATTACGACTAAAGGTGACCGCGTGGCAGTATCGGGTTTGAAGCCCGGCGACACAATTGTTATCGAAGGCAAATCCAAGTTGCGCAATGGCGCCAAAGTCAACATCAGCAAACAATAAGGAGCATAATTCATGAAATTACCACACATATCAGTTAAACGTCCGGTTGCCACAGCCATGCTCTTTTTGGCGATTTTGTTGTTTGGTATTGTTTCCATGTTTCAACTGCCTCTGGATCTGCTGCCGGACCTGGAACTGCCGGTCTTGACCGTGATCACCTCTTATCCCGGGGCCTCGGCGGAAGAAGTGGAAAAGCAGGTAACTCAGCAAGTTGAAAAATTCCTTTCAGGTACCGAAGACCTTAAAAATATTACTTCACAATCCAAGGAAAATGTTTCCTTTGTTCAAATGGAATTTGACTGGGGCGCGGATTTGGATAATGCCTCGAATAATGCCCGGGACTTGTTGGAAATGGCCAAAATGGAATTGCCCGATGATGCAAATAATCCGATTATCTATAAATTCAGTTCCTCCAATGCACCGGTGATCATATACAATGTCAGCGCCCGGGAAAGTTATCTGGGATTGGAGAAAATTCTCGAAGATGAAATTTCGTCACCCATTCAAAAAATAGATGGCGTGGCAACGGTATTGTTTATTGGCACACCAAAGCGGGAAATCAAAGTCAATGTTGATCCGCAAAAGATGAAAGCCTATGGGTTGTCCGTTCAGGGGATTGCCGCTGTGCTGGAAGCGGAAAATGTTTCCATCCCAGGCGGTAATATTAAATCCGAAAATAATGACATTTCCCTTCGCGTTCCCGGCGAACTTGAAAATATCAAGGCGATTGAAAACTGCGCAATAGCCAGCCTGGCGGGAAAAACCGTCTATCTGAAAGATGTCGCCACAGTCAGCGACAGTTTCAAAGATATTGATGTTTTTGCAACCTCCCGTTTTGGACGAGGTGTGGTGATGATGGTGCAGAAACAGTCCGGCGCCAATACTGTGGAAGTGGTCAATAACATTCGTGAAAAAGTGGCGGATCTGCAGGGCCGCTTGCCTGAGGATGTTCAAATCAAAGAACTGCTGGGAACGGATGAGATTGTAGTGGAAGCGATTCGCAACCTGGCCATGACCATTTTTTGGGCGCTGCTTTTTGTTGTTCTGGTGGTATTTCTCTTTTTAAGGGACTGGCGCGGGAGTCTGATCGTATTTTTGACAATTCCCTTTTCCCTGATCGTTTCTTTTTCTCTGATGTACTCAATTGGCTGGACTATCAATATCTTTTCGCTGATCTCGCTGATCATTGCCCTTGGAATGGTGGTGGATGCCGCCATAGTAGTCTATGAAAATATTACCCAGCATGTGGAAAAAGGTGAAAAACCAAAACTGGCGGCGGTTTTTGGCACCAGTGAAATGGGAATGGCAATTTCTGCCTCCACAGCCACGACGATTTCTGTCTTTTTGCCAATGATCTTTCTGGGTGGTATTGCCGGGATTTTATTCCGGCAATTGGCAATCCTGATATCTGTAACATTACTGACGGCACTGTTTACTTCACTGACCTTAACGCCGATGGTATCATCAATACTGCTAAAACCGCTGGATAAGAGGAAAAAAGAACATGGTAAATTATTTAAGTTTTTTGAGAAAATTTTTACAGCTGCGGAAAATGTTTACAAGCAGGCCCTGAACTGGTCTATCCGGCATAATTTGATAGTGATTCTCATTGTCCTCCTTTTGTTTGGGGGAACAGTTTATATGATCCGCTATGTTGAGACCGACTATCTTCCCAATTTTGACGCCGGTGATATCGTCGTGGTTTTTGAAACGGAAGTGGGAACCAGCGCCGAAAAGACCAACCAGGTGGCGGAAAAAGTAAAAGAGATCATGACAGAGGAAATTCCGGAACGGGTTGACGGCTCATTGTTTTCCATTACCGGACAAACAGAGGAAGGATTGCTGACCTCAGTGGGATTCCAGGAAGGGAAAAATATCGCCAATATCATGACACATTTGGTGTTATGTAATGAACGGGAACGGTCCGCCGAGGAAATTGCGGAAGCCATTCGCCCGCAGATTGAAAAAATCCCTGAAATTGCAAATTTTCATATTACCGCCGGCAGTGTTTATTCTTCAGCCATTTTAGGCAGTGTGAAACCCATTGAAATCGAAGTGACCGGCAATGACCTTGATCAGCTCAATACTACAGCAGAAGAGTTGAGAAGAAAAATTGAAAAATTAAACCTCCTCACTGATTTACAAACAACTATAGATAAGGGAAAGCAGGAAGTTGTTTTTGATATTGACCGGGAAAGGGCGTCAAATCTGGGATTGAACGCGATGATGATCGCCACTCAGGTGCGTCAGGCCATTTATGGTACTGATGCCGGCAAATATTCCGATCAGGGTGAAGAATATGAAATTCGTGTTCGATATACGGAAAATTACCGCAGCAATATCGATGAATTACAAAATATTGTGCTGACTAATCTGGGGGGAGAGCAGGTGAAAATATCCCAGGTGGCTGATCTGAAAATGGATACCAGCCCGCAATTGATCCGGCGTAAAAGTCAGCAACGGATTGTAAAGGTACAGGCTTCCTTGAATATTGGCACTTCGCTCAGTAAAGCCGCCGAAGAAGTGCAGAGAATACTGGACAATTATAGTGTTCCCCGGGGAGTTGATGTTAAATTGAAAGGACAGGTTTCCGAGCAGGGCCGTTCTTTCGGTGATTTGCGCCTGATTTTCGCCCTGGGAATACTACTGGTCTACATGGTTATGGCGGCCCAGTTCGAGTCCTTCAAAAATCCCTTTATTATCATGTTTGCGATTCCCTTGACAATCATTGGTATTGTTTGGGCATTTTTACTGACAGGCACCACTTTGAGCATTAATTCCTTTATCGGCGCCATCATGCTGATCGGGATTGTGGTGAACAATGGTATTGTTTTGGTGGATTATATGGATCTTCTGGTTGCCCGGGGATATGAATTCTATGATGCGGTGCTGGAAGGTGGCCGTTCACGATTTCGCCCGGTGCTGATGACCTCACTGACCACGATTCTGGCAATGGTGCCAATGGCTACCAGTTCCGGCATGGGCAATGAAATGTTTGTACCCATTGGAATAACGATGATCGGCGGCCTGCTGGTCTCCACCTTTATTACATTACTGTTTGTACCGTCGCTCTATGTGGTGTTCAACAGGAATAAAAATAAGGCTGAAAATTGATGGCGGCTTGTGTTATCCGGCCGATAAAAGGAGTAAAACATGAAGATGATATATTGTACTTATAATGTAAGCGTGACCGATGAGATGCAAAAAATATTGCAGGAACTGGAAATTGAGAACTACCAGATTTTTGAAAATATTCTGGCCAGGACCAGCGGTGCGGATCCCCGGCTGAATACGCCGGTCTGGCCGGGGATGAACAACTCTGTTCTGATCCAGCGTCAGCAAACATCAGATTTGCAGGAGCGAATTCAGCAATATAACCAAACGACCAGGGATGACAGTGAAAAAATATTTTGTTATCATTGGGAAGTTGAACCGCTTAACTGATTAGAAAAAGATAAAAATGTAAAGAATACAGAAACAAAAGACTTTATTAATGGTAATAAAATGGTTAAGATTAATAGAATTGATCTTTTCCAGGTAGTATAGTAGGAAGCCGATGTTGGAAAAAATTTCCCCGTTTACAAGAAAAAAAATTGGCCGGCTGCAGGAAAATGAAGTCGCTTTATGAGTTGGTATGCAAATTGTTAAAAGAAGACAACTGTTTGAAAATGCCATTGAGTTAAGAAAATCAAATGATCAAAAATGATAAGTTTACTTGCAAATAAAAACCGATCCGGTTATATTACCCGGTTAACATAAATTGTGAAAAAAGTAACAATGTTCCATATACCACAAAGCCCAAAGGAGATTTTTTAATGGATGTAAAACTCGAAAAACTAATCGACAAAATTAAAACCGAGGGTATCGAGCAGGCGGAACAGGAAGCAGGGCAAATTCTTCAAAATGCCAAAAAGGAAGCAGACCAGATTGTTAAAGGCGCCAATAAAAAAGCCGACCAAATAATCGAAGATGCGAAAACTGAAACCGAAAAACTGCAAAACAGCGGGAAATCAGCCCTGAAACAGGCTGAAAGAGATGCTGTGCTCGTAACCAAAGAAAGAATCACTGAAATTCTTAATAATGTCTTTAAAAAAGAGATCAGTGAAAATTTGAAACCCGATATTGTCGTGGAACTGATCAAAAAAATGGTGGAAAATTCCGGCGACGATCAAAAAATGAAAGCTCTGGTCAGCCAACAGGATGTTGATGAATTGGAAAAACTGCTGGTATCCAAAGCACAAAAAGGACTGGCTGATACAGTGGAGATCAAAGTGGAGCGCGGGGTTTCAAAAGGATTCAGAATCGGCAAAAAAGGTGAAGATGTTTATTATGATTTCACCGATGAAAGCATTGCTGAATTCCTGCGTGAATTTTTAAATCCATCAATCAAAAAAATGTTAAGTGAATAATGGACAGATATTATTATATTGCCGCCCAGCTGCCGATGCTGCAATTTGACAGCGATATTGACTTCACCCAGGAGAAGTTATATTACGAAACGGAAAAATGGCTGGGAAGCAAGGATAGTCGAATTCTGGAAGAAACCGATATCAATAATACGGATATCAAATCTTCCGATCCCGGTATTACCGCACAATATAAAAAATTCGAAACAAAGTTGAGAAATGAACTGGTGGCCTGGCGCCAAGCCAAAAAAGAAGGTTATGAGCACAAAACCACACTGGTTCCCCTCAGTCTTCTCAAAGAAAATAATCCCCTGGAAATTGAAAAAGAGCTACTCCAACTGCGCTGGAATTACCTGGAGGAATTGGGGCTGGAACATTACTTTGATTTGGAATTTTTGATCGTGTTCAATTATAAACTGCAGATACTGGGAAGATTGAAATCCTTTGATAAAGAAAAAGGTGTTGAAAATTTTAAACAATATACTGAAGTAGGCATATGAGTAAAAACACAGGAAAAATAACAGGAATTGCCGGTAACATGATTACTGTAAATGTCTCCGGTGACATTATACAGAATGAGATCGGCTATGCGATAACCGGCGATGAACGGTTAAAAGCAGAAGTAGTAAAAATTCAGGGTGACTCCGCTTTTATGCAGGTTTTTGAAAGCACCAAAGGCCTCAGCATCGGAAATACAGTAGAATTTTCCGGCGACATGCTTTCTGTAGAGTTAGGCCCGGGAATTCTGGGCATGGTTTATGACGGATTGCAGAACCCCTTGAATGAACTGGCGAAAGAGCATGGCTTTTTTCTAAAAAGAGGCGCGGTAATCGAACCTCTGAACAGAGAAAAGAACTGGACTTTTACCCCCACAGCCAAAACCGGTGACAAGGTCAGAGCCGCTGACAAACTGGGGACGGTAAAAGAGGGTATTTTTGATCACCCCATCTTTGTACCCTTTCATTTCAGAGGTGACTATGAACTGACTGAAATCGTGGATGAAGGCGATTACAATGTGGAAAATGTCATTGCCAAGGTCAAAGATGAGCAAGGTGACATTCACGAGTTAAAAATGTATTTCAAATGGCCGGTGAAACTGTCAATTGATAATTACCGCGACAAGATGGTTCCCACTGAACCAATGGTAACGCAAACCAGAATTATCGATACATTTTTCCCGGTTGCCAAAGGCGGTACCTATTGTATTCCGGGACCTTTCGGCGCGGGAAAAACCGTGCTGCAGCAGGTAACCAGTCGGTTTGCCCGCGTGGATATTGTGATCATTGCGGCTTGTGGTGAACGTGCCGGAGAGGTGGTGGAAACACTGCGTGAATTTCCGGAAATCACTGATCCGCGAACCGGCAAATCTTTAATGGAACGAACGATCATCATTTGTAATACCAGTTCAATGCCGGTGGCAGCCCGTGAGTCTTCGGTCTACACCGCTGTAACTCTGGGAGAATATTACCGACAGATGGGACTGGATGTCTTGATGCTGGCGGATTCCACGTCAAGATGGGCGCAGGCCATGCGTGAATTGTCCGGACGTCTGGAAGAAATTCCCGGTGAAGAAGCCTTTCCGGCTTACCTGGAATCCAGAATCGCGCAATTTTACGAGCGCGCCGGTCTGGTGGAACTCAATGATGGTGGCAGCGGCAGTTTAACAATTGGTGGTACAGTGAGTCCGGCCGGTGGTAACTTCGAAGAACCGGTGACTCAATCAACACTGAAAGTGGTGGGCGCATTTCACGGTCTATCCCGTGATCGCTCCAATGCCCGACGTTATCCCGCTCTGGACCCTCTTGACAGCTGGTCAAAATACAATAGCTTTATCGAGGATGAAAAAATCGCTGATGCCCGTGAATTCCTCAAGCGAGGCAATGAAGTTCACCAGATGATGCAGGTGGTGGGCGAAGAGGGAACCTCTATCGATGATTTTATCGTGTATTTGAAATCGGAATTTCTGGACAATGTCTACCTGCAACAAAATTCTTTTGATGAAGTGGACGGCGCAAGTTCCCCGGAACGACAAAAATATGTATTTGACAAGATACTGAACATTCTGGATGCGGAATTTCAGTTCAAAGATAAACAGGACGCCCGTGATTTCTTTAATTCACTGCGCTCCAAATTCATTGACATGAATTATATTGACATGGAAAATGATAAGTTTAAAGATCAGGAAGAAGACATTAATAAATTGATTAAGGAAAAAGCGAAAAATGCAGAAAGTTTATAATAAGATACTAAGCGTCTCAGGAAATGTAATTACAGTCAGAGCTTCCGGTGTTTCTTATGAAGAACTGGCTGAAATTAAAACCCGCCGTGGTAAATCTCTTGCCCAGGTGATCAAACTTGATGAAGATTTAGTGTCTCTTCAGGTCTTTGCCGGTAGCCAGGGAATTGCCACCAATGATGAAGTTCGCTTCCTCGGCAACCCCATGCGCGTTACATTTTCTGAAGATATGTTAGGACGAGTGTTCAATGGTAGTGGTGTACCCCGGGACAAAGGCCCCTCCCTTAGTGACAACCTGATTGAAATTGCCGGCCCCTCAGTGAATCCTGCGAAAAGAATTATTCCGGAAAACATGATCAGAACCAACATTCCCATGATCGATGTGTTCAACTCCCTGGTAAGGTCACAGAAACTGCCGATTTTCTCAGTTTCCGGTGAACCCTATAACCAGCTCCTGGCGCGAATTGCCATGCAGGCGGAAGTTGATACCATTATTCTTGGCGGCATTGGTTTGAAATATGATGAATATATGTATTTTAAAAATGAATTGGAAAAAGGCGGCGCTCTGGACCGTACCGTATTTTTTATGCATACGGCTTCCGATCCCATAGTAGAGGGTTTGATGGTTCCCGATCTGTCTCTGGCAGTGGCGGAAAAATTCGCTCTCAATGGCAAAGATGTACTGGTACTATTGACGGACATGACCAACTTCTCCGATTCATTAAAAGAAATTGCCATCACTATGGAACAGGTGCCCTCCAATCGTGGATATCCCGGCGACCTCTACTCTCAGTTGGCGGCCCGCTATGAAAAAGCCGTTGATTTTGAAGGCTCCGGATCAGTCACTATTCTGGCGGTAACCACGATGCCCGGTGATGATGTCACCCACCCGGTACCGGATAATACCGGATATATTACCGAGGGTCAGTTTTATCTGAGAAACGGCCGTATCGAACCCTTTGGTTCCTTAAGTCGTCTGAAACAGCAGGTCAATGATAAAACCCGGGATGACCATCGCGCTATTATGGATGGAATGATTCAGTTATACGCTGACTACAATGAAACTGAAGAAAAACGGTCAATGGGATTCCGCATGACTGACTGGGATAAAAAATTGCTTAAATATGGCGAAATGTTTGAGTCGGGAATGATGGACCTTTCCGTCAATATTCCCCTGGAAAAAGCCCTGGACCGGGGTTGGGAAATCCTGGCTGAATGCTTTAAACCTGAAGAAACCGGATTGAAATCTGATTTGATTAAAAATTTCTGGCCCAAGAAAAGTGAAGCAAAGGATCTTGAAAAAGATGATTCAAAGTCAGAAAGTGTCGAGGAAGACAAAACAGATGCATCCAAAGGCAAGGATCAAAAAAAGGATAAGTCCGGGGACAAAAAAGATAAAAAAGATAACCCGACCAAGGAAAAATAATGGCAAAGATTCGATTAACAAAAAACGAATTAAAAACACAAAAAGATCAATTAAAGCGCTTTACCCGCTACCTGCCTACTTTGGAACTAAAGAAGGCTCAATTGATCTCAGAAGTTCGTCGGATTAATCGCGAAATCAGTGAGATCAGAGAAAAAATGGCCGCACAGGAAGCCGGTATCAAGCCATGGATTGATGTCTTTGGTGAGGATATTGACCTGAGCCAACTGTTCAGTGTCGAAGAAGTTATCACGGAAACCGGGAATATTGCCGGAATTGATATACCAATTTTTAAGGAGGTCAAATACGAAGAGAAGGAATATGATCTGTTCGACACGCCTCTCTGGGTTGACCGCGGACTGGAAGAAATTAAAAAGCATGTTGACCTGAAAATCAAAATATCAATTATGGAACAGCAGATTGAAGCCCTGGAAAAGGAACTGCAAACAACGATTCAGCGCATCAACCTGTTCGATAAAATCAAGATCCCGGAAGCGAAAGCAGCCATCAAAAAGATACGGATATATCTTGGCGATGTGCAGACTGCCGAAGTGGTAAGAGGAAAAATCTCAAAGAAGAAAATTGAGAAGAAAAAAGAAAAGGCCATTGCATGATTGTTAATATGAAAAAAGTCACTCTCCTAATGAGTGCTGACCATAAAAATCAGGCCCTGGAAAAGCTACGGCAAGTGGGGGTTCTACATATTCACAATGTAAACCAACCGGTTGACGAAAGTATTTCCTCATTGCAGTCAGATATCAGTGCGGCGGAAAGCGCTTTGAAAGCATTGGAAGAAAATCGGGAAGAGGTCAATCAAAAAACAAAAGACAATCCTCATGAAATCGTCAAAGAATTTCACAAACTGGAAACCAAAAAAGAACGGTTGGAAGATGAAATCGTGGAAATTCTTGATGAATACAACTGGTATCAGAAATGGGGAAAAATCAATATCGATGATCTCGATTATCTGGCTGATAAAGGACTCTATGTAAAATTGTATGAAGCCGATAAATCGGTACAGAAAAAATTACCCGAAGATAAAATCGTCTTTGTTGTGGAGGAAACCAAAAGCGGCTTGTTGCTGGCGATGATTTCGGATGACAAAGATGCCAGACTTTTGGATTTGAAACCCGAGAGCCTTCCGGAAAACCCTTTTGATGAAGTAGAACGGGAAGTGGACGTCTATAAAAAACAAATCGGATCTGTTAAAAAGGAAATCAGGCAGCTGGCTGATTTTTATGATTTGATAGAACTGTATAAAAATGACCTGGAACAAAAATTGGAATTTCAGTTGGTCAAGCACGGTATGGGTAGCGCGGAAGTCATCAGCTATCTCCAGGGCTATTGTCCGGAAGAAAAGATCGATGACCTGAAGCAAACCGCTGAAACAGCCGGCTGGGGCTATATGATCGATGAACCGGAAGAAACGGATAATCCGCCGACATTGCTAAAAAATGAAAAATGGGTGCGAATCATTCAGCCTGTTTTTGACTTTTTAGGTACTGTTCCGGGGTACAGAGAATATGATATCAGTCGCTATTTTCTGATCTTTTTTGCAGTTTTCTTTGCCATGATCATCGGAGATGCAGGATATGGCGTACTGTTCTTACTGGGTGCGATCTTTGCCTACACAAAAGTAGATAAAGAGCAGAAAACACCTGAAGCATTAAAATTATTATTTTTGCTGAGTATTACAACGATTACCTGGGGAACCATTACCGGAAACTGGTTTGGTTCAGCTATCGTATCTGGTCTTCCGCCGATGAAAGCCCTGACGATACCGCAGATTGCCACCTTTCCTGAATTATTTCCAGGACAGGAGATCGATGCTCAGTCTAAAATTATGTTCATTTGTTTTGTTCTCGCTTTAGTGCAGTTAGGGTTGGCAAATATAATGAATTTTATGAATGAATTCCCGTCGCTGAAAAGTTACTCCCATTTGGGCTGGTTGTCACTGATGGGTGGCTTGTTCTTTCTTGTACTGAACCTTGTATTAGGTCGGGATATGCCACAAGGAGGCATTGCTCAAATTTTAATCTATGGCGGATTAGGAGGAATTATTGTTTTCGGCACCCAGGAAAAAGGTAAAAGTTTTATCAAAGGACTCTTGGGTGGACTTGGTGGGATATTCAATACCTTTCTTGACTCCATTTCGTCCTTTTCAAACATTATTTCTTATATTAGACTTTTTGCTGTGGGTATGGCCTCTGTTGCTATTGCCTCCAGTTTTAATGAAATTGCCGCGCCGATGCTAAAAGGATTTGCATTTCCCGCCGGTATTCTCGTGTTATTGATTGGACACGGACTTAATATTGTGATGGGTATGCTCTCCGTAATTGTGCATGGCATTCGTCTTAATGTGCTGGAATTTTCTGGACAATTGGGAATCGAATGGAGTGGCTACAAATATAAACCGTTTAAAGATAAAAAATAAAAAGGAGATTCTTTATGAATATTGGATTAATAGGACCGGCCGCAGCATTAGGACTTGCAGCACTTGGCTCAGCACTGGGAACTGGTATCGCTTCTCAGGCCGCTGTAGGGGGTTGGAAAAAATGTTTCATCAATAACAAACCGGCGCCTTTCTTACTGGCCGCTTTTTCAGGTGCGCCTTTAACACAGACCATTTACGGGTTTTTATTAATGCTTTTCATTGGAAATAGTGTTGGAAACGTTTGGACAGAACTGACAATGTTCCACGCTGCCATTGGTGTTTTTGGTGGTATTGCCATGGGACTTTCAGCATGGATGCAGGGAAAAGCAGCAGCCCGCTCCGCTGACGCCCTGGCAGAAACCGGTAAAGGTACTGCGCTATATTTTATGGTAATTGGTATTGTGGAAACTGTTGCACTTTTTGTGATGGTATTCTTACTCTTACTTGTTAACACAAAACCAGTGTAAATTCAACCTATCAAAAAGTTATTTGATACCACCAATAGCTAGATAATACAAATAAAACACTAAAAAGCAGAATGCTCGTATGAGGATTCTGCTTTTATTATATGAAATAGCCTAATGCGTAACTACTATTGAGATCAGGTCTCTTTGTCCTTATCCTTACCGTATTTTTTATTGTAATAGTCAGGATATAAGTCCTTCAGACAGTCTGGGCAAATACTGTGGGTAAATTTGGCCTCGGTTTTTTGGGAAATGTACTTTTCCACCGATTGCCAGT
>CAYYMT010000113.1:0-1720 GCA_964472715.1 uncultured bacterium
GATCGAAGTGGGAAAATGTTACCATTGACATCAGTTTTACAACCCCCTTGTTCCCTCCCGAAGTCTCGGGACAGGCTCTTGGCAAAGGGGGACACGCACTGACAACCTGTTGTTTTGCTCAGGACAAAATGATCGAAGTCGTTACCAGTCCCAAACCAGTCCTCCCTAAAAAGGGAGGTGCAGGAGGGTGTTAACCTAATCGAAGTGGGAAAATTGTTTGGACAGATATTTACAAACCCCTTTTTTGATTTCCTTCACACCACAATAAATTGTGGTGCTATTCTGAACAAAGAGATCAAAATGGAACCATGTCTTCTTAATTGGCATAATGTTTATGAGCAGCCAATTCTACTATTTTTACCAATTCTGTATAGGGTTTTGTATTATTTTCTTCTGCTTTTGTAGCTAATAATTTCCAGGTGGATTTGGGTAATATCATTTGAAGTTCTTGGTCTGGATCAACTTGAATACTTCCTAAATCATCAGCCCCTTTTTTGTATAGCTCCATCATTTTCTGAATTGTCGGTTGCGCAGTTGCAGAAATTTCTGAATGTAGAATTCTCAGAATAATATCAACATTTTTCGGCTGGACTGACGGCCTGTCCGGCTTTTCCCAGACAGACAATGACTGACGACTCACACCCAGAAAATCAGCGAAATCTTTCTGTTTCATGTTCAAATAGTCACGTATCTCAGTGATCTTTTCAGGTGCCAGATATAATTTTGATTTGGTCTGCCACTTCTTGTATTCCTGCTCCCAGCGGTGAAGTTCTTCACCGGCATAGTAAATCGCACCACATTTGTCACATTCACCGACAATTGCATAGGGTACTGTAAATTTATCCTGATAGAAATCAATCTCATAATTCTTAATTTTTTTATCTTTTACTTGTCCGGTCTGGCACTCTTCACATATATAACCGAAATATTTCATTTCTTTTCCTCTATTTTATGTGCTGTTACAAAAAAATATATTTCGTCATCTGCATGATTCAAAATAAATTTTCCTGTCGTATAAAACGGTTCACCTTCAATTGTCTCACCTCTAATTTTATATAATTGGCCATCCACTGCTGGCGGTCCTTTCATATCCTTTCCAATACCATGAATTGTAGTTGCATTCTGAATGCAATAATTAATATCTTCGTAACTGCATAACCCTTTGCTGAAGTAATCTAATAAGGTGTGTCGGGAAAGTTGTATCTTCCTTTCAATAAGCACTAGCTTTTTAATTTTATCTAATGTTTCTTGAATAATGCTCATACCAACATCGTGCCTCAATTTTAATTATTGCAACCATCATTGTCAAGACATTAACATAAAAAAGTTAATATTTTTACATTTATCTTTCAATCTTTTTCAAATATACTCAGGAATAATTTTCCTAAAAGCATCATTTTTTCTTAAAAATCATAAATGATACAAGCATAAAAGAAAGAAAAGCAACACCTTTCCAGAATCCAATATCGTGAGATTTCTTAACAACTTCTCGATTGAGTATACCAATTTCATTTCGCTGTTTCCTTATTTGGTTTTCCTTTTTTAGGGTAAAAAGCCAGATAATCAAACCCAATATCAGTGGTAAAACTAAACAAATAAATACAGCATCTAAAAAATATTGCCAACCCGGATGCAATGCAATGAACCAGTTGTATATCGCTTCCACCTACACCTCCGTCACCAACGCATTCACCAACTTCTCAGCCACAGATTCCCGGCT
>CAYYMT010000113.1:1820-11157 GCA_964472715.1 uncultured bacterium
CCTACACCTCCGTCACCAACGCATTCACCAACTTCTCAGCCACAGATTCCCGGCTCTCAATCCCCTGCTCCAGGGAATCACAGATCGCCATCAACTGATCCACTTTTTCAACAATGCGGTGTTGTTCGGGGAATGGTGGGAGTGGAAACAATAAGCTACTTAATGCAGTAGCGTTAACATTTGGTTGACCTGTACCCATAGAGTTATTAGTTAATTGTTTCCAATATAATTGTGAGCCTAAAAAATATTTTATGTATTTTGGAAAATTTAAATCAATTGGAACTAATCTAATTAGATAAGAAGCAAAAACTGATTTAACAGATACATTTTCCACAATATATGATTTGCCTATTGTTCCCCCAGTACGCGCAATCAAAATATCATTATCTTTTAATAAAAATTTAACCACATCATTCTCAGAAATTTTACAACCTGGCACAGTTTTCCAATTTACTTTATCTTTCTGAATATCGGTTATTCTTAGAAGTCTATATTTTTTTTCATTTACATCTGCTGATGCAGTATATCCATAATGTATTTTTTCATTAATTTCCCCCAATCTCGTCCACACCCACCCTTCCGGCAACGCATAAGGAACCTCATCCGCACTGATCGGTGGTAATTTCTTCTGTCTCTTGATCTTCCCCTCAGCAGTCAGCCTTTCCTTCTCCGCTTTGATTTTCTTGAGCAGAATTTCAGCGGACTCATCGGAAGAGTCTTGTGGTACTAACTTCCCTTGCACTGCCAGTTGTAGAATGGCTTTTTTCAGTTCGGCAACATTCTCTTTCACATTGGTGAGGGTATCGAAGTTCTCTACCACCCGCTGCCAGTTCTGCTGGAAGATTTCCTGGTTGTCACTCGCCATTAACTGATGCAGCGCTGCTTTTCCGGCGGAGAGTTGGGCCTTGTCGCGGTTTTCTTTGGCGGCTTCCAGTTGATCACAGAGCGCCATCAGTTCATCCACTTTTTTGACGATGCGGTGTTGTTCGGGAAGTGGTGGGAGGGGAATCAAAAGTGGATAAATATCTTTATTATTTATTTGTGGAACACTTGTACCAGTATTAAGCGTCCAAAGATCAATACTTTTAAACCATAAATTAAAATATGATAATGTAGTTTGAAGAATTATGCACATTGCCATTATATTGGAATCTGCATAAATGTCTTTAAATAAAATTCTTTTCTTATTTGTTGCTATTGCACCACCTCTTTTAGGAAAAATGATACTATTTTTGGGAATTATTTTATTTTCATTATTATAAGAAATATCAACATAGTTTATACTTGTTTTTATAAATTTATGGTTTGCTTGTAAATTCATATCGCTGACTTTTATATAAGGTATCTTACCACACTTTGATAATTTATCAGGACTAACAGTATTACCGCTTTTAAGAAAAGTTACCTCCTCCACCCTCGCCCACTCCCAACCTTCTGGCAATTCATAAGGAATTTCTTCATCACTAATCAGAGGTAATTTCTTATGCTTTTTGATTTTTCCTTCCCCAATCAGTTTTTCTTTCTCCGCTTTAATTTTTTTAAGTAGTTCAGATGCCGGTTCACCTGCGCGCCGCAATCTGCCTGCTTTTTCTTCTCTTTTTATCCATTTCCTACCAAATCCTGTTTTTAGCCACTTCTCTCTATTAACTGCCTCTTCTCGTGAGTTACATTCTTCCCAATACATCATATATTGTGGTTTATATTTTTTTGTCCAGTCAGCACCTGTACCAGATTTATGTTCATCCCATCTTTTCCTTAGATTATTTGTTTGTCCAATATAGTTTGAATCATTTGAACATTTTATCACATACACCCAAAATTTGCCAGATTGCGGGGCAGGCAGGTCAGATGGATTTTGCGGCACCAGTTTTCCCTGAACTGCCAGTTGCAGGATCAATTCCCGCAGTTTCTGAATGCCATTGGGTGCATCGTTGAAGGTATCAAATTGTACCAGGATTTGCTGCATTAGGCATCTCCCAGGGCTTTGGCAAGAATCTCTTTTAGTTCATCACGCAGGCTTTTGACTTCTTCATCATGCTGATGATATTTCTGCAACAATTCATCAGGATCACCAAGGTCATCGTCCGGTGTATTGGGATTGGTGATGTCCAGGTTGTATTTGTTTTCCTTGATCTCATCAATGGTGACTTTCCAGGATAGTTCACTCTCCTGGCGATCTGTCCACCAATTTTTTTCTCTGTCAAACTCCTCAATTCGCATGGGTTTGGTTTTGGAGTAGGATTTATAGCCTTCAGGATAAGGATGTTCATAATACCAGATTTCTTCTGTGGATTTGCCCTTTTCAAAAAACAGAAGATTGGTCCGAATGCCGGTATAGGGATTGAACACGCCATTAGGCAGACGTACAATGGTATGGAGATTACATTTTTCCAGTAGTCGTTCCTTAATGCGGGTTTTAGCGCCTTCCCCAAAAAGAAACCCGTCAGGCAGCACCACCGCAGCCCGGCCATTTTTTTTCAGCAATTGAATGATCAGCAGCAAAAAAAGATCAGCGGTTTCACGGGTTCGGTATTTCTTGGGAAAATTGTCCTCAATTCCCGGTTCTTCCGTTCCGCCAAAGGGTGGATTGGTAAGAATGATCTCCACCTGTTCTTGTTTGGTATAGTCCCGCAGGGCTTTCCGCGCCAGGGAGTTGTCATGATCGATCATGGGGTCATCAATATCATGCAAAATCATATTGGTGGTACAGAGCAGGTGCGGCAGTTGTTTTTTCTCTATGCCGCTGATGGATTTGGCAATGGTTTTCAGGTCTTCCGGGCCTTGCGCCTGTTTTCTCAGATTTTCAATGGCGCAGATCAGAAAGCCACCGGTACCGCAAGCCGGATCAAGAATAGTTTCACCGATTTTGACCTTTAGCATATCCGCCATAAATTGGGTCACTGCCCTGGGTGTGTAATATTCACCGGCATTGCCCGCGCTCTGAAGGTCTTTGAGTATTTTTTCATAAATGTCATTGAACAGGTGGCGCTCTTTCAGGTTGTTGAAGTCAATCTCATTGATTTTGTTGGCTACCTGCCGAATCAATGTACCGGATTTCATGTAATTGTAACTGTCCATAAAGACATCGCGGATCATAAAGGCGCGGGAATCGCTGGTTTCGTCCAGTTCCATTTCTTTCAGGGTTTTAAAGAGATCATTATTGATGAAATCAAGCAGCTCATCTCCAGTTATGCCTTCGTCATCGGCCGCCCAGTTGCGCCAGCGTAACCGCTCCGGCATGGGAGAAACATAATTTTCATTTTCCAGTTCCTTTTCTTTTTCCTTGTCATCAAAAATCTTTAGAAAGAGCATCCAGGTGAGTTGGGAAATGCGCTGGGCATCGCCATCGACACCGGCGTCCTGACGCATGATATCCTGTATTGATTTGACTACGGTACTGATTGACATTTATTCTCCTCTAAACTTTTAAACGCAAAGGGCGCAAATAACGCAAGGGCTACAGACGGATTTTTTCTCTGCGTGTTCTCTGCGTGCTCTCTGCGTACTTAGCGCTCTCTGCGTTAAATTATTTTCTCATACAATCGATTTTCAAAATCCCGAATCGCATTCAGGTAGTTTTCCTTACCGCCAAATTCCTTGATAATCTGAATCGGAGTCCCAATAATGGAAAAAGGCGGTACTTTCAAAAAGTCTGTTAATTTATTTCTTTCCAGGCTTTCTTCAATGGATTGAATGCCCTCATTTTCATATTTTTCCAGCAGAGCCTCCAGCACTTTCCTGGCGGTCTCTCCATATTTTGCGAAGTAGTTCTTTTTCTTGACATTTTTTGCCCGTTCAGACCGGGAGAGCGGCGGCATATCAAAAGCCATGTGACAGATCAGGTCAAAAGGGTCCAGGTCTTTGTCCACCTGCTCCTGTAGTTCCTGTAGAAATATACCCTTTTCCGCCAGTTCCGCGATAATGGCGATCTTCTGGTCACTGCTGTTCCATTTACTGATAAAATTTTCCAGAGACCGGAATTCCTTTTTCAGGTTCATCCTGGAAAAATCTTTCAGGGACATAGTCACCAGGCCTTTGTCTTTGTCATAATACTGGACATGTTCCGCTACAATATTTACTTCTACATTATTCACAAAATATTTGGTTCTGGGCCTGGGCCGGGGCGTGGGTTTAGGCCAGGGGCCGGGTTCAGGCTGCGGTTGTGGATCAGTTTGAGGTTCATCTTCGTCTTCTTCCGGATCGGTTGTGTTTTCCGGTTCTTCCGGCGGAATGATCTCATCTTCTTCGCCTGGCTCGTAGATCTGAACCGGATCACCATCAAATTCCGGATCGAAAAAGTGGCGCGTGGCATTTTTAAAATCCAGAATTACAAAAAAATGTTTACCAAAATCCGGGC
Source organism: uncultured bacterium (assembly GCA_964472715.1). GTDB lineage: Bacteria > Fidelibacterota > UBA2242 > UBA2242 > JAFGTP01 > JAFGTP01. The sequence goes on from CAYYMT010000113.1 coordinate 6,178, forward strand.
GCAACCGGGTTCCCCGACCGATTATTTGTTTAAATTCTGTCATAGAATTAATGGTTTTATCCAGCACAATAACTTTACAGGTCTGGGCGTCCACACCAGTGCTCATCAACTTTGAGGTAGAAGCAATGACCGGATATTTTTCATTGGGATCGATAAAATTATCCAGTTCCAGTTTACCTTCCATATCATCACCGACAATTCGCATCACATAGCGGCTGTCCTCCATTACCAGGTCGGCATTTTCATTAATAATTGCCTGCCGCATTCTGCCGGCATGTTCCACATCATCGCAGAAGACAATGGATTTGGAAAACCGGTCTGTTTTCTTCAGATATTCAGAAAGACGGTTGGCAACCCTCAATGTCCGTTTTTCAATCACCAGGTTTCTGTCATAATCCTTGAGGTTATAAAGCCGGTCTTCAATGGGAATACCATTTTTATCCACGCCGTTTTGCGGTGGCCGCCAGCCGGACAGGTCTTTATCCATATGCACACGAATGACTTTATAGGGCGCTAAAAATCCATCTTCAATCCCCTGTTTTAAAGAATAAGTATAGATCGGATCACCAAAATAATGAATATTGGATACATATTTTGTTTCCTTAGGCGTGGCCGTCATACCGATTTGCGTAGCACCGGAGAAATATTCCAGTATCTCCCTCCATTGGGAGTCTTTTGAGGCGCTGCCGCGATGACACTCATCTATGATAATCAAATCAAAGAAATCCCGGCTGAATTCTTTGAAGATTTTTTTATGCTCTTCAGCGCCGGTTATGGCCTGGTATAAAGACAAATAAATTTCATAGGCTTTATCGGCATTGCGGTTTTGGATTTTTGTCATTTGTTTGCCAAAGGGACTAAAATCATTAATACGGGTTTGGTCCACTAAAATATTACGGTCCGCCAGAAATAAAATACGTTTCTTTTGTTTCGCTTTCCATAGCCGCCAGATAATTTGAAATGCCACAAAGGTTTTACCGGTTCCCGTAGCCATAACCAGCAAAATGCGGTTTTGCCCTTTGGTAATCGCTTCAATAGTTCGGTTGATAGCCACCCGCTGGTAATACCGGGGAGTTTTCCCTTTTTGTTCATAAAAATAATCCTGAGTAACTGGCTTTTCTTCCTGCTGGCTGATGTTTTTATGTTTGCAGTATCGTTGCCAGAGGTCATCAGGAGAAGGAAATTTATCCAGAGGAATAGCAACTTCAATGTCACCAATTTGTTGTAACCTGTCATGCTCCATAAACCCATCACCGTTAGAACTATAGACAAAGGGAATATCAAGAATTTCACCATATTTTAATCCCTGCTGCATCCCATCATTCAAATGATGCTTATTGTCTTTGGCTTCGATTATGGCGATAGGAATATTAGGCTTGTAAAATAGAATATAGTCGGCTCTACGCTTTTTGCCGCGCTGAACGTGATTTCCTTTCACATGGATTTTTCCATCGGTAAAGGTGTATTCCTCCTTGATTTGCCGCATAATGTCCCAGCCTGATTTTTTCAATGCAGGGGTAATGTATTTTGTGCAAATATCGCGTTCAGACATCTCGTTTTTATTCATACCCATCTCATTTCAATTTGAAACTTTGCCTAATATAACAATAAAATAAATTAGTATTATTTCGTAAAAATACAAATCCTTTTATTATGAAAGAAATGTCATCTGTTGCTAGCCGTGTTCGATTATCTTCCCCTCTACATATTCTCCGGTGTATAGACTTTTTTCGACCCTTTGGACTGCCTGAGCACCGGCTCGAAGATCGTTTGCAGAGCGATGGAAACAGCGCCCTTGATACAGGCGTCCTCTTTCAGTTCTCCCTGGATAATATCGGTGGTTCGAAAGGGAATATTGAGCATAGATTGCTTGACCAGTTGCCGTGTGCGCACCAGCAGATATTCGGAATTTTCTATAATATTACCGCCAAGTATAATAAGATTAGGATCAATGGTTTTCAATAAAGTCGTACAAAGGATTGAGAGCAGTTCTGCATACTCATCAAGAATTTCATGGACAATGGGATATTTGGCGCTGTATTCGTCAATGATCTCCGCCAGGCACATTTTGCTGATCTTATCCTTATCCTCGCCGGTTTTCCATTGCAGTTTTAGTTGTAAAGTCTCGGTAAGATGTTCTTCACTCATAACATTTCCAAAGAACTTCTGATTGGAATAGAGATTGGGCAGTTTGGATTTATCCGCCAGCAAATGGCCTAATTCATAGTAGCCGATCTCACCGGCGCTGCCAAAGTGGCCACGGATCAAATGCCCGTCTACAACCACACCGGAGCCAAGAGCTTCTCCGATCCAGATATAAGCGAAATTTTTCTCATTCCGGCCGGCGCCAAGCAGTTGTTCACCAATGGTCATGGCATTCACATCATTTTCGATCGTGACCGGTAAATCAAAACGCTTTACAAACTTTTCACCCACTAATTTATGGCCGTAACCTTTCAGGGTATCACTAAAAAAACTATCTTCCTCGGCGTAATCACTAAACCCCGGAATACCAATTCCGATACTTACCAGATCATCATTTTCCACATGAGTTTCTTCCAGGATTTCATCCATAGTGGTAAAAATCATAGCCAGTCCTTTTTCAGCCTGGGTTTCTTTGGAATAATGAATAATTTTCCTGCTCAATATTTTGGATTCCAGGTTAGCCAATGCGATGGTTGCTCTTTTCAGGTGGATTTCTACGCCGAAGACATAGCCATTTTTCGGATTGATCTTGATCATGGTGGGCCGTTTACCGCCCCGGCTTGTAGAGGTGCCTTTACCAATTTCCAGAATAAAGCCGGCTTCGTCCAGGCGACGAATAATTTCCGATACTGCAACTTTGGAAATCCCTGTTTTTTTAGATAATTCGATTCGGGAGATCGGCCCTTCATACCGGACAAGGTTCAGAACGCGTACTTCATTTAACTTTTTGATCAACTGCGCATTGACTTTTTTATTCATAATTCTTCTGCTTTCTTGATAATTACCAATATTTTTATATAACCGTAGAAAAATTAACCTTTATGCTTCAATTTTAAAATAACTATTTGTAATAAGCGTTTTTAAGGGATTTTGATCTTAGCTCATTCCAGATTTAATAGCGTAAATATTGTTGAATTTTTACAGCAAATTCCTCTGATTCCTGCCGCCATTCCGGAAACAGTCTTTCCACTTCATAATTATCAATATATTGACGCATCCGGCCGCTTCCGGAAAGTTTATCAATCCACTGTTCCCGCCATTCAAATTTATCAGCGTGGACTTTGATCACGGATTGGATGATCAGCGCCGTGGTTTCAATCGGCTTATAGGCATTCCGGTCGGTAATTTCCAAACGGAATCCGTGGCACAATTGGTTTTCAAATTTAGGATTATGGGCTTTACCTTTAATATCCACCGGTGTAAAATCTTCCGGTATTAATTCTACTCCGCGAAAATTCAGAGTACCCATCTCCCGGAATACTTTTTCCGTATCCAGCCAGGGAGCACCAAAAATCAAAAAGGGTGTCGTGGTTCCACGGCCTTCCGACAGATTAGTCCCTTCCAGAAAACACATTCCCGGATAAGCCATGGCGGTTTCCAAAGTTGGTATATTGGGCGAAGGCGGAATCCATTCTAAATCCGTCTCATCATACCAATGCGACCGTTTCCAACCAGATGCTGTTATCACCGACAAATCGGCTTTCAGGCCATTTTCAAGCAAGCCTTCTCCATTAACAAACAGCGCGTATTCACCGGCTGTCATGCCGTAGCGAATCGGCACTTCATGCATTCCCACGAAGGAACTGTATTCCGAATTCAACACCGGTCCTTCGATACGGTCGCCCCGAATAGGATTCGGGCGGTCCAGAACCACAAATTCAATACCCAACCCGGCAGCGGCTTCCATACAATAGGTCATGGTGGAAATATAGGTGTAAAAACGAACCCCCACATCCTGAATATCATAAACCAGCACATCGATATTTTCCAACATTTCCGGGGAAGGTTTACGGATTTTCCCATAAAGGCTGAAAATATTGATGCCGGTTTTGACGTCCTTTCCATCTTCAATATGAGCGCCGGCAGCGGCGTCACCCCGGTATCCGTGTTCCGGTGCAAAGATCGCCATTACCTGCGTATTTTCATGGAACAGGTCAACGATATGATTCCCTGATTTATCGAGCGAAGTATGATTGCAGACAATACCGATATTTTTATCTTTGAACCGGCTGAAATTTTCCATCACTACTTTGTCCAGGCCGGTCTGAACAGGTACAGCCTTTTTCTCGCAGGCTGTCAGCAGCATTGTTAGTAACAGGACGATCAAAATTGATAATCTTCTATGCTTGGTTAACTTACTCATTTAGGGTACCTCTTTTTCTATTTCAACAGCATCATTTTTTTAGTAATGGTTTTGGCGCCGGTTTGCAGTTGATAAATATAAACACCGGAAGCAAGGCCGCGGGCGTCAAAATTTACACGGTAGCGGCCGGCATCATATTCACTGTTTATCAGTGTTTTTACCATATTGCCGCGCATATCATAGACATTGATACGGATTTTATCCCCTTTCGGTAATGCGAAATCAATGGTGGTATTGGGATTGAAGGGATTGGGATAGTTTTGCGATAAAGCATATTCCCGGACAACCTCTTCATCATCAATCGCGGTTTCCGGTGTGACTGTCAGAGTAAACCGAGTTGTGTCAGCCAATTCACCGATACCGTAATCTTTGACTATAATTGTAATTACCGATGAACCGACAAAATCCGCGGAAGGAACACAATAGACACGGTCGCCGGATTCATGGCCTTTGATACTAAAGGCAATCGCGGCGGTATCGGCTTTGGCGATAATTTCATGATTGTCATTTTCATCTTCATCGGTATAATTGACATAAATTTTGTGGTATTCGCCGGATTCAATAGTGGCGTCTTCGATCGCTTCCACTACCGGCGCGTGATTTGCTGCCGGCTGTCCGGGAGACTTCTTGAC
>CAYYMT010000114.1:0-11047 GCA_964472715.1 uncultured bacterium
AATATTACTTTGTTTTTGCTCATAATTTTTCCTCCAATTTATATCGGTCTAACATATTACTGACTGACTTTAAATCCCTTTTCAACATATCCAAATATAGGAATTAATTCCTATATCTATGAATAAATTTGTATGATTACTACATATAGGAATGTCTGGATGCCTATATGTAGGTATGGTGCTAATCACAAACCCGCGCTGTTAATCCCAAATTCTGAACATCGCCATAACGCATCTGCCAATACCCTTTCTCCGGGTGCCAGGTGCCGCCAGCAGACTTAACAATTCGCTGAATATGTTTCTCAAACCTGCCTACCTTTACATATACCTGCTTATTGAAAGGAATTCTGTGGCTTCGTTTAACCTTATTTATTTCCGTAATTAATTCCACCGTTTTGACATTCACCTGCTTATCTCTATCATATTTGTATCGGACACATACCAATTGGTCACCATATAGTTTAGTCTCTTTGATGCTGCCCGGATTACCCGGATAAATTGTTTTCGTGGTTATAGTCGCCATTAAATTTCCAATATTTATATAAAAATAATGATATAGACGGATTTAATCAAAAAATAAATAGCTTAATTTTCCGGCTTTTTCAATTGGTCAGCCGGACTGATCACACCGCGTTTTGTTTTATTAATAATATGTGTGTAAACCATAGTCGTTTCCACGCTGTTATGACCTAATAAATCCTGTACAATACGAATATTTGTCCCATCTTCCAACAGGTGGGTCGCAAAAGAATGGCGAAAAGTATGACAGCCTCCTTTTTTGTGAATACCCGCTTTTTGGATTGCATTTTTAACGGCCCTTTGCAAAAGGCGTTCGTGAATATGATGTCGTCTTTCTATTCCCGAGACCGGGTCTCTTGAAATATTATTGCCGGGAAATAAATAATGCCAACCTATCTCATTTCCAGCATTAGGGTATTTTTTCTCCAGGGCATAAGGTAAATAGACAGAATTATATCCATTGGTAATATCTGTTTCATGAGTTGCTATTACTGATTTAACATGATTTTTCAAATCTTCAATTACAGAGCCCGGAAGAATGGTATATCTGTCTTTAAAACCTTTTCCATCCCGAATAAAAATTTGGTTATTGTCAAAATCAATGTCCTTGACCCGTAGTTCCAGGCATTCCTTCAATCGCAAACCGGCACCATAAAGCAACATTACCATCAACTTGTAAACCCCACTCAAATTTTCTAAAATATGTTGCACCTCTTTTTGGGAAAAAACAATTGGTAGCCGCTTGGGCTTCTTCGCCCAGGTGATTTTTTCTATTTCACCAATATTGATTTGCAGCACTTCACGATATAAAAAGATAATGGCGCACAAAGCCTGGTTTTGTGTAGAAGCCGCTACTTGCTTATCCACTGCAAGATGATTTAAAAAGGCGCGGATTTCAACTTCACCCATATCTTTCGGATGTTTTTTGTTATGAAAATAAATATACTGACGAACCCAGTAACAATAGGACTTTTCCGTTTTTGGGCTATAATGCTTCAAGCGGATCATGGTTTTCAACCGGTCCATTAATTTGGGGGAATTGTCTGTCATTTTATTTTCCAGAAAATTGAGCAAATAACTGTCAAAACCACAACACCATCCCCTTCACTGACGACCGCGTGCCCGGCGAAGCAAAGCGAAGACGGGATCGCTGATCACAGAAAAACACGGCTCCGCCACGTCAGTCCCATCTCTCAACGGGAAGAGTGGCCAGGACACATTTACTATTTTAGTGATTAAACCCGCTTTTTAAGCCTTATACAAATTTATGCGCCTCAGGTAATCTATTTTAACAGGATTAATATATCAAGTATTTTGATAAAAAAATCAACCTCCGCATTTAGTGAGGTTTATTGGCTTAATTATGATACTATATCACAGGAACCAATGCAAACACTCTCAGTAATATCAGACCTGAATTTCTCAACTTCTTGCATATTGGCAAGTTGAAGTTGATCGTGAATACCAGCACCGATAATATCAAATATTACTCCCGCCCATCAACAGCCGGTCTTTTTTATATCCACTGTTTTTATCACGGCCCGGGCCACACCATAAAGCAATTTCATCAGAAAAAATTTATGTTTAGGATTCATAGCAGACAGATTAATAGCCTCTTTTAAATATTACTTGTTTATTTGTACAAGCTTAAAGAAATTACCGTCATTGCATAATTGCGTTATTTTTAAATTTTGAAAGGTATTGGTATCATAAAACTTTCATGAATTATTTATTTGATTTATATCTAAAATATAGATAAAAAAGAATTTACCGGAGAAAATTTGAAGCCCGTTGATAACTGGAACGAAATTTTTAACATAATTTTACCCAATGTTGCCAAGCCCGCCCGCTATGTTGGACAAGAAAGAAATGCAGTCATTAAGGACCTCAACAATGTTGATGTCACCTTTGCTCTGGCATTTCCTGACCTCTATGATGTGGGCATGTCCTATTACGGCTTTCAAATCCTGTATCATCTATTGAACCGCGAAAAAAAGATCGCCGCCGAGCGTGTCTATGCACCGTGGCCGGATTTTGAAGCGGAATTACGCAAACAAAATATTCCCCTTTTCAGCCTGGAAAACCATGTTTCACTGGCAGAATTTGATATTGTCGGGTTTTCCTTTTCCTATGAACTGGGCTACACCAATATGCTGAATATGCTGGATATGGCCAATATCCCGCTGCTGTCAAAAGACCGTCAACAGCATGATCCCCTGATCATTGCCGGCGGCGGCAGTATGTTCAATCCGGAACCGGTGGCGCCCTTTATTGATTGTGTCATACCCGGTGACGGTGAAGAAATCACGGTGGCATTGACGAAATTTATCGGCGGTCAGAAAAAACAGAACACACCAAGAGATGAATTACTAAAATCCATTGCCGGTAATTTTCCCACTGTTTATGTGCCAAAATTTTATATCTGTGATGAAAAAACCGCTGAAGTATCTCCTGTCGTAGACTTTGCGCCGAAACGCGTCAAAGCCAACAAACTCAAAAAATTATCCAATGATATATATCCGGAAAAACCATTGATCCCGCTGATGGACATCGCCCAAAACCGATTTGTGGCGGAAATCATGCGGGGTTGTACCCGAGGATGCAGATTTTGCCAGGCCGGTATGATTTACAGGCCGGTCCGGGAAAGAAAGCCTGATGATATTGCTCAACAGGTGCGAGAAAGTTTTCCAAACACAGGATATGATGACCTCTCTTTGTTGTCACTCTCCACTTCTGATTATAACGGACTGGAAAAATCCGTTTGCCAGATACTGGATGGTACGCAGCAAAATAGTATATCCATATCTTTTCCATCAATGAGACTGGACAGTTTTTCCGAAAAAGTCGCTGAATATGCCAAGCAAACCAAGAAATCCGGCTTAACCTTTGCTCCGGAAGCCGGGTCTCAGCGGTTGCGCGATGCCATCAACAAACAAATTTCCGAAGAGGAATTACTTAATTCTGTCAGCATTGCCATGAAAAATGGCTGGCAGCTGGTGAAATTATATTTCATGATCGGCCTGCCCGGCGAAACCATGGATGATGTGTTGGCCATTGCCGGCCTGGTGGAGAAAGTACTGAAAGTTGGCGGCAAAAGGCTTAATGTAAATGTGACCATATCCAGTTTCATTCCAAAACCCTTTACCCCTTTTCAATGGGAAGCACAGGATTCCCCGGAACTGATACAGAAAAAAATCGATACTGTAAAACCCATCCTGCGCAATATGAAAAGAGTAAAAGTCATGAGTAGGGATCCTCGCTACTCACAATTAGAAGGATTGATGTCCAGGGGTGATCGCAAGCTCAGCCATCTTATTTTAAAAGCCTGGCAGCGGGGCGCCAAATTTGACAGTTGGCGTGAATTTTATAATTTTGATCTCTGGGAAACCATTATGGATGAGCTGGGTTATGACCGGTCGGATTACACCGGCGCGCGTGATATTGAGGCGCCACTGCCCTGGGAAGTAATCGATCCGCTCATCAGCAAAAATTTTCTTCTCAAAGAACGGGAAAGAGCTTTTGCTACACAACTCACACCGGATTGCCGGGAAGGTTGTGTCGGTTGCAATGTCTGTTTTGATGATCTGCAAATGGACCTTGTGGAAAATGAAAAAGGAAATCAGTTTGCCTTTGCAGTCTCTGATTCGGAACAGCAGGACCAAAAATTTCGCTATAGATTGAATTTTGTAAAGACCGGAGCAGCAAAATTCACCTCCCACCTTGATATAATTCGCATTTTTAAACAAGCGTTAAAAGGTGCCCAATTTGATCTATGTTATACCGGAGGATATAACAAAAAACCCAAGATTTCAGCAGGATTTCCCCTTCCCTACGCCTTTACATCAGATGATGAATATATAGAAGTGTTTCTGAAACATCCTGTTGAAAAAATTGACAAACAGCTTAATGAACACCTTCCTGAAGGATTACGAATCAAAAATTTTAAACAATTAGACTCAGGAACAGCTTCAGTTTCTAATTTGGTGATTGGATTTATTTATCAGATCAGTTTCGTTGACAAACTACCTGATGATATCAAATCAGAGGTTGAAGAGGTTCTGAATCAAAAAAATTTATGGATTGAGCGCGTCAAGAAGAATAAGACCAAAAAAATTGATGCCCGCAAATATATTCAGTCCATCGGGATCCGTGACAATCAAATGGAGATGACGCTTACCGTTATTGACGGACGCACAGTTAAAGTCATGGAGATACTCGAACTATTGAATCTGAAAGAAAAAAAATTCTACGTTCTCAGGAAAAAAACATTGTTCAAAGCGGAATTTTTCCACTAGCCTGAATACCACTGGTGAGAAAAATTCTTGATAGTAATCAGTAATACTGGTATTCGTTTTTTGAATTAGAAAAGAGGAAACCGGAAAATGAATAAGCGAATTTTGATAAGCAAATCCGCGCGGGAAACGCGGGTCGCTATTCACGAAAACGGGGAACTTGTCGATTTTTTTGTAGAAAATTTTGAAAGTACCCGTTCCGTAGGAAATATTTACAAAGGTGAAGTGGAGAATGTCATTAGTGGTATACAAGCCGCTTTTGTTGATATCGGATTAGAAAAAAATGCTTTTCTGCCCTTTGCCGAGGTTGGCGATCCAAAAAGCGCCGCATCATTAGTCGGAGATATTGAAGGTGACAATTCCGACGAAATACACCGCAACACCAAGAAAAAAAGCAATCGGGACCTTAACAAAGTCAAATTAAAAAAAGGTCAGGAAATACTGGTCCAGGTTATTAAAGAACCCTTTGGCGAAAAAGGCGCCCGGGTCACCACGGATTTGAGTATTCCGGGACGCTTTATCGTATTAGTCCCTTATGTGGACTACATCGGCGTCTCAAAAAAAATTAAAAGCAGATCAGAACGGGATGAATTGCGTGATATCGCCAAGGCCATTAAGCCCGAGGGCATGGGCATTATTCTGCGAACCGTAACCAAGGAAGCTGACCGGGAAGCCCTGGAATCAGACCTGAACAATTTGCTGGAAGAATGGGAACGGATCGAGGAAAAAGTCCGTCGTTCACCGGTGAAAACCTGTGTCTACCAGGACATGTCCACCGCCTCTTCAATTCTCCGGGATGTTATGTCCAGGGATATTTCCAAAATTTTAGTTGATGATAAAGGATTATACCGGCGCCTGTTGAGCTATGTGAAATCGGTCTCGCCGGAATATGCGCAAAAAGTTGAGCTATACAAATCCAAAGTTCCCATGTTCGATCAATTGGGGGTTGAGAAAGAATTTCGTAAATCCCTGCGTAAAAAAGTCTGGCTGAAAAATGGCGGCTTTATTATTATCGAACATACGGAAGCCATGACTACTATTGATGTCAACAGCGGTAAATTCATCAGCAAATCCGATCATGAAAAAATATCCCTGAAAACCAATATACTGGCCTCCCAGGAAATCGCCAAACAATTGCGCCTGCGGGACATTGGCGGCCTGATCGTGATCGATTATATTGACATGCAGAACCGCTCCAACAGGAAAAAGGTCTTTAATGAAATTCGCAAGGAATTGAAAAAGGACAAAGCCGCGGTTTCCATTCTGGAAATCTCAGATTTTGGATTGCTGGAAATGACCCGGCAGCGCACACGGCCCAACCTGCTACATTCGGTGAGTGAACCCTGCCCGCTTTGTAAAGGCTCCGGACGGATCATGTCAAAAGGAAGCCTGGTAACCCAGATCGAAAGCTGGTTCCGTCGCTTCAAATATCAATCCAAAGAAAGACGGCTGGAACTCTATATCCATCCGGAAATCGCCAACTATTTGCGCATGAACGAAAAAAATCTTATTCGCAAAATGCAGTGGAAATACTTTATCAGAATTAAACTAAAAGAAGATTCCACCGTAAATATTGATGATTTCAAGGTCTTTTCCGTTAAAAATGGCGTGGAAATTACTGATAAATATTAATCTTGACATTAAAAATTCATTAGCTTAACTTTACCCGCCTTATTGAAAAGGAGAAAAGGATACAATGAAAAGAGAAAATTACGCAATCGCAGAAATCGCAGGTAAACAAGTTATTCTGGAACCTGGCAAAAAAATTCGTGTTCCAAAGTTGGATTTGGAAGAAGGTGCTGAATATACAGCTGACAAAATTTTATATCTCAGAAAAGGTGATGACGTAACCGTTGGACAGCCCTATCTTGAAGATAGCGCAATCAAAACAACTGTGGTTGGTCATGATAGAGAAGCCAAGATCATCGTTTATAAAAAACATCGCAGAAAACGTTACGATGTAAAAAAAGGCCACCGTCAGAATTATTCAGTGATTGAAGTTGAAAAATTTGCAAACTAATTTGCAATTAAAGAATTAAAAATCAGGAGTTATCATGGCTCATAAAAAAGGAATGGGAAGTACCAGTAATGGTCGCGACAGTATCGCAAAAAGACTGGGCGTCAAAAGATCAGCCGGTCAAAGTGTTACTGCCGGATGTATTATCGTTCGTCAGCGCGGTACCAAAATTCATCCCGGTACCAATGTTGGTAAAGGCGGCGATGACACTCTGTTCGCATTAACAGACGGTACAGTCAGTTTCGTAACCAAAGCAGGCAATAAAAAATTCGCTAACGTTATGTAAACTCTCCCAAAGACAAATGGCAAAAAATTTAGTCCCGGTTTATTCGGGACTTTTTTTATGCCCATTTTTGGAGCCAGGAAAATAAAACCGGGACTTTCCCTGTAAGAGAAATAGATCTGAAATATATCCTGCTTATATCCAATGTGGGTTTAGCCTGAATAATTTATGAATTTTCTTAAAACAAGGCCTGTAATAGTATGAGTTTGCTCTAATCTATTGTTTTTACTTTACTTTTTTCTTGATAAAAAAAGTAACCAAAAAATTCCTGCAACTGCCGGATATAAAAATTTACTTAAATTCAAATTGGGAACCAGCAGAGACCTCACCGGTAAATCTATTCAAATTGATTTTTATTGAAATATCATTGAACTTGTTAACATAAATTCTTTATTTTTTTACTCATTAAACATTTTTAATAAACCATGAATCAAACAAAAACCAAAGAATATTTTAAAATATCCACTCCGCTGGAAATCCCGGATAAAACACTTAAAAAATGGCAAAACATCCTGGATATTATCGCAAAGATCATTGACGTTCCCGCCGCCCTGATCATGCGGTTGGTGGATTCCGATATTGAAGTATTTCTCTCCAGTCGAACCAGTGGTAATCCCTATGAAAAAGGCGCCAAAGAAGATTTTTGGGATTCCGGTCTCTATTGTGAAACCGTGATCAGAAGTGACCAAAAACTTTTGGTTCCAAATGCCCTGAAGAGTGAAAAGTGGAAAAACAATCCTGACGTCAAACTTAATATGATATCCTATTTGGGATATCCGCTTGTTTTACCGAATGGCATGCCCTTCGGAACAATCTGTATTCTTGACAAACAGGAGCATTCATTCCCAAAAACCTTCCAGGATCTGTTGCTGAATTACCGGGATGTAGTCCAGGAACACCTCGAACTGGCATTCATGAATCAGACATTAGGTGAAAAAAATAAACAATTAACGGATTACATTGAAGAAATAAAAACCCTCAGAGGCATAATACCCATCTGTTCCAATTGTAAAAAAATCAGGACCAGCAAGGGGTATTGGACCCGGGTTGAAAAATATATAGAAGACCACAGTGACGCAAGATTCAGTCATGGAATTTGTGAAGAATGCATGGAAAAACTCTATAGTAATCAACCCTGGTATAAGAAAAAATAGATCAACCGGTTCTTACATTCAAAATAATCTTATAAAACTCATGCTTTCGCAATGGATTTTCAGTAAAATAAAACAGATGTGAGTTCTCCTTCGTATCACTGCAGCCAAATCCCCTCACTGAATCATCACAGACCTTTTCTACCTGAAGGGCAATTTCACTTTCGTAACGAATGGGCGTTCGTACCGGCAGAACCTTTTTGATTGTCATAAAATCCGGTGTCAGGTAGTCAATGTGATAATGATAATGTTTTTTCTTCAGATGATGGTGCCGGATGCGCTTGTCCAGATTGGCCATTCCGGAACCAACATAGACATAGAACCCAGGCTGAAATACAAATTTTCCTATTTTGCCGATTTCGATTTCCTGCCTTTTTTTATTCTCCATTAAAAGCAGGTAAGCGCCCTTGCTGATGGTATTTTTCACAGTTTTTGAATAGTCAACCGGCACCGGTGTAAAACTGCTCAAATCGATCGTAACGGGATCCGGCAAACTGATTTTTCCGGCACAAAAATGGACTTTTTCAGCAGTCAGAAAACTCTTGGCATACTCAAAATCCACATGGTAATTGGGATGGAATTTTTCCGCGCCAAAATTGGTGATCAGGAAGTAAACGTACTTTTTAATTTTTGGAAATTCATTTTCATTCAGCTCGTCGACATGCTTTTTGCCGCGAACCGTAGGCGCGTCGGGAAACATGGCCACGCCATTGTGGATCAGGGTACAGGATTTGACCTCCACAAAAGCCTGCTTATTGTCAGCAAAAGTCAGCAGAAAATCAATCCGTGAATTTTTGTATGTCACCTCACGCTGAATGGTTTTGATGCCGGGAAATTCCGGTATTTTGCCGGCTTTTAACAATTCATGGAAAACCTTATTGACTTTTACCGTGTCCAGAAATACCAAATGTCCCTGATAGCGGGTGGCTACGACTTTGTAATCAAACTTTTCACTGGGGTGATAAGCCAGAAAAAATGTGGCGCCTTTGTAAAGAAATTCCTCCATGCGTCCGGTATTGGGAACATAGGCGCGGATTTCTTTACCCTTATATTTCAGATGCATCACAAACCGGTTAGGTCTGTCGATGAAGGCTGCTTCGATATATTGGTCGTAAAATTTCATAGTAAAAAATTCATTTCCTACACGGATTTACAGAATGAACACGGATAATTATCAAAACCTTGTAGTTTTAAAAAACCTGCACGGTTTATGATGTCATGTCATTCAGATTCACCACTAGTTATCTGTGTAATCCTGTCATTCTAAACGACAATGGGAATTGTCGCCTACAGTTTTTTTTACTCAAATAATCTTATCCGTGAAATTCTGTCAATCCATGTCCGTTTATATAATTTTTTTGAACCGCGGATTTGCGCAGATTAAAACGGATTTTTATAACCCATACAGACAAAAAATTATACAATTCTTATCCGTGTAATCCTGTTAATCCGTGTCCTAAAAAAGCCTCATTCCGGTGCGTACCACTTGAATTCACCGGTCTCGAAAAGTTGCTGCAATTGCTCCGCGCTTTGTTCGGACTTACGCACCACGGCTTCCTGAGTATTAAAAGAATTATGCGGCGTGAAGATCACATTGGGATAGTTTTGCAATTCTTTCACGGCATCCACTTCTTTGGAATCCACTGTTGCGCCGGAGCGCAGGCTCACCGCCAGTTTTGCTTCATCCTTATAAACATCAATGCCGATACCGCCAAGTTTATTTTTCTGCATCAGTTTCAGCAATTCCGATGTATAGGAAAGTTCACCGCGGGCAATATTGATGAAAAGCGCGGTTGGTTTGGCATTGGATAATTTTTCGTAGGTGAAATAATTTTCATTTTCCGGGGTCAGGTTCATGGCGCAAACGATGATATCGGCTTTACCCACCGCATCGTCAAAAGTGGTATAATCCACAAAAGGATGTTTTTCTTCCAGGTCAACGCCGTAAACCGTCATGCCGAGGCCCTGCCCGATCTTGACGATTTCCGAACCGATATTTCCCACACCGACGACTAATAGTGTCTTGCCTTCAATTTCATTTCCCGTCAGTCCGTCGCGGTGAAAAGTTTTGAAAGATTCCGTTTGTACCGGCAGTTTGCGGGAGAGCGCCATCCAGAGTGTCAGCGCCTGCTCCGCCACGGAACGGTTGCAGTAAAGCGGCAGATAGCCCAGATTGACATCGGAGTTGGTCTCGCGTTTATATTTCAGCAGATGGTCATAGCCCGTGCTGCGGGAAAGGATCGCTGTCAGATCATCAGCCCACTCTTTTGGCAAAGTGGATTGGGTGCGAACACTGATCACTTTGGCCGGCGGTGCCTCATCGCCATTTTCCTGGATGGTTTTCCAGCTATACCCGGCCTTAACGCTTTCAGGTATGTATTTTTTAAGTTGTTCCTGTTCTTCTTCAAAAGCTTCGTAAAAGTAAACGTCGTATTTCATTTTAATTCCTTTATTTACCGCGGATTAAAGCGGATTTTTATTCAAATAAATCTGCGTGAGTACCGGTTCGGTAAAGAATTAATTCATCTGATGAAATTTTATAGATTAAAATCCAATCCGGCTCAATATGACAATCACGGTATTGATTATACTTGCCTGATAATTTGTGATCTCTGTATTTATCGTCTAAAATTTCTCCCTTAAACAATATATTGATGATAGTTTTTAATTTTTCAATGTTTTTATTTTGTCCTTTGAGTTTTTTATAATCCTTTTTAAACCGATTGGTGTAAACAATTTTCAATCTTCAAGTTCCTCAAAAAGTGCTTCCGGACTATCAACAGAA
>CAYYMT010000115.1:0-10999 GCA_964472715.1 uncultured bacterium
CAGGATGGTTTTATTCAGAAAGTTGTGGATGGTCAATTCATTCGCTATCGTGTTTCTATTATTCCCATTGTTGGTGCTTCTCTTGAATATAAGTTGGAAAGTATTGTTATCAGAATCTTAGATGACAGAAAAGTAATTAAGGATTTGAAAAAACTAGGACTACTGCCGAAAGCTCTGAATGATTTCAAAAAAGCCATCAGTTCTCCTTCGGGAATTGTTATTATTACCGGGCCAACGGGTAGTGGAAAAAGCACCACTCTGGTGGCGGCGCTTTACGATGTGATGGACCCGCGGAAATGTATTCTGACGGTGGAAGACCCGGTGGAATATATGATCGAGGGCGCGCGGCAATTGAAAATCGGTTCAAAAATGGATTTTACTTCGGCAATGCGGTCGATATTGCGGCATGACCCGGATATTGTGCTGGTTGGTGAGATGCGTGATAAGGCAACCGCGCAAATTGGAATTAAACTTGCGAATACCGGGCATTTGACCTTTTCCACGCTTCATACTAATGACGCGCCAAGCGCTGTTTCCAGATTATTTAAAATGGGCGTCGAACCTTTTTTGATCGCCAATTCGATAAATTTGGTCATGGCCCAAAGATTAGTAAAAAAACTCTGTGAAAACTGCAAGGAAGTTGACGCGACGCCGGAACTGGAATCATTGCAGATGCTGGGGTTTTCCGAAGCTGAAATAGAACGGACAACTTTTTACAAAGCCGTTGGCTGTGATAAGTGTAATGCCGGGTATAAAGGACGGACAGCCATTATGGAAGCCCTTTACTTTTATCCCGAGATAAAGCAGGCAATCATTCAGGCTTCTGATAATATAGACGAAGATAATATTCGCAAAATTGGTGAAAAGCACGGAATGTTGTCATTGCGTGAAGCGGGACGGATGAGAATCATGCAGGGAATTGCCACGGTTGAAGATATTTTAGCCAAAACGCTGGAGGAGTAATATGGGCAAAAGTGAATTGCTGATCCTGGCCGCTGCTATTGTTGTATTCAGCATGTTTACATTAAACCTGACCGAAATGCAGTTGAATGTCACACAGCGCAATGTAGAAGAAAAAATTGAAAATTATATGGTAAATGAAGCCAAGTCCTTCCTGGAAAAACTTGAAATTCAGAAATTTGATCATGTCCTGAATGATGACAATTCTGTCCCAATCGGAGTGACGGTGCCGGATGATTTTACACCTTACGACTCATTGCATTCGGAACCGGGAGATACTACCGGTATTTTTGATATAGATGATTTTGCGGGCGTTCATAATGATTTGAGTATTACCATCAATGATTCCACTTATTGGCAGAATTACCGGATTGAGTGTGATGTAAATTATGTTGACGCAAACCTTGACACCGTCCACCAGCCAACCCTGCGTAAAAAGGTTGACATCGAAATAACCAGTGCTTATCTGGACAATACTTTGCGATTTTCCCGGGTTTTCACTTTTTATTGAAATTTTTTAATAATATAGATATATTTTATAAAATACAGAGGTTAATATGGATTCAGGATTATCATTAGCATTATCAATCATTATTGGTAGTATATTTGTTCTGACCATTATGAGCGCCCAGGGAAATCTTCATGAATTGAAAACCAAGAATGAACTACAAACAATTGTTCAGGATAAGGCCGATTTTGTTAATTATGTGCTGTCTACTGATTTTGAAAGAATCGGCAGTAAGTTGCCACTGGATGAGATTACCGGGGTCTATTTGTTAAAAGGAGACAGTACTTCAATCAGCTACCTGACTGATACAACCCGCAACTCAGACCCTGCCAATCAAATTGACACGATAAAATACACGCTGGGGCCGGTTTCGGAATTGAGCCATACCGATAATCCAAAAGACAGAATCCTTTACCGGCAAGTCAATGACGGACCAAAATTGTCAATCAGTGAAAGCATTACACATTTGAGATTTAAATTTTTAAAACAAGACCTCACCGAGGCAAATGCGGCGCAAATGAATTTAGTGAAAGCTATCGAGGTCAAAGCGATTATTCAAACCGGATATGCTTACGGAACCTTTCGAAATCCCACAACACAGCAACAGGAACCCCGGTATTATCAGTCGGAAATATCCACCCTGATATGCCCTAACAATTTAAGTTGGTATTAATATGGAAAAATTAATTCAGGATGCAAAAACAATATTAAGATCAGTTGAATCAAATTTAAAAGAAGAAACAATCTTTGATATTCAATATTGTCGAGATATTTTTAGAGAAGTTAAAAAATTGGAGGATGCCAAATTATTTCTGTTAAGAGATTTGATCAAGCAGTTTTTATATCACATGGAAGAACGGGAAGCTTCGGATATTGATCTGGGTGGTCTGGGCAGTGAGGGACGTGTCTGGTATCGCGTACAGGGATTAAAGAGTCCCGTTGAAGTCTTTGGCACCTTTCGTTTGGTGGAAATGGATATTCTCCTTCTCAGTTTGTTGGAGGAGAGGCAGGCGGAACTTTTTTTTGAAGAACGCAGTTTTGATTTTTCATTCCTTCTTGAGGGAAAGGAAGGTGTCCAGCGACGGTTAAGAGCATCAATGTATTTAGATATGGGACATGTGGCCTTGAATATGCGTATGATCGATGCCAAAATCAGACCTTTAAATTCCTATAATTTTCATCCTTTGGTGATAAAAAAATTAAGCCTTGAGTTTACCAAAAACGGATTGACTTTAGTCACCGGAATCACGGGTTCCGGAAAAAGTACGACCCTGGATGCCATTATCGACTTTAACAATAAACAGGTGGACTCCCATATCACTATTATCGCAGATCCTGTGGAAAGGGTTCATAATTCCCATCGCTCATTAGTCCGTCATCGCGAGGTTGGCACTGATGTGCTGAGTTTTCGCGCCGGCGCCATTCAGGCCTTGCGTCAGGACCCTGATATTATTATGATCGGAGAAATGCGTGACCCGGAAACAATCATGACGACACTGGAATTAACCGACACGGGACATAAAGTTTATTCCACATTACATACCTCATCGGCTGTCGAAACAATTGACAGAATCATCGGTGAAGTGCCCAAAGAAACACAAGTTCAGGTAAAAAACAGGCTGGCCGACGTGCTGGACCTGATCATTTCACAAAAACTGATTCCCACGGTAAACGGTAAGTTGGTCCTGGCCAAGGAGGTATTGGTGATGAACACAGCGATCAGGGGAGCAATTAAAAATAACAATCTGCATGAAATTTATGGTATCATGCGGCAGGGTGGCAAAATCGGAATGATCACACTGGAACAGGATTTGAAGCGCTTGTTTCGCGCCAATTTGATTTCTTTTGACACTGCCATGGCCAATGCCAATGAGAAAAAAACCTTTAATGATATGGTGAAGTATAGTTTTTAAATTTGAAAGTATATTATGATTAAAAAAGTATTTGCGCTAAATAATTCCGGTACAGAAGTTCAGACTGTCCTCGCCAGTTATGATTCCAAAGAGCAAATAATCAATGTGGAAAATGCTGAAATAAATTCCTTTGCCGCCACAGTTGAAACCGCTGCCGCCTTATCCCCCAATATGCCGGATATGGGCGAAACACCCGATGATACATTATCCGCCCAGGATTTATTGGGAACCGGTGAGGAGCAATTTAATACCTATCCCCAGGACCAGTTTGCGCCCAGCGGCGGATCGGAATATGAGCAGAACGAACGGGTATTATCACGGATTTTTCGAATTGTGGATCAGAAATCCTTTGATATGTCCATTAATATGCCTTCAAAATTTATGAAATCGGTCTTTGTGAATAAAAATTTTCCTGATCTGAAAGGCCGCAAAAAAGAGCTGATGGTCAAAAAGGAAGTCAATAACAAATTAGACCGGCCGGTTAATGAAGCCAATTTTGATTATATCAATACGGTTGACGATAAGATTTTGGCCTTTACCTATGAGGGATTGCCGCCATTCTTTAATATTTACGACAAGGTTAAAGATCAATTGAAGATCAGGCCAAAAATCAGGTCGATTTTGCCCGGCGAACTGGCGCTGACCAATTTAATTAAATACAATTACGAACCCGCCGAGGATGAATATATCGCGATTGTACAAATCACGACGGAATTATCCCGGATAATCATTACCAGGGGTGGCCGGATACTTCATATTTCACAACCGATAAATGAACATGCCAATTCACCCGGTCTGCTCAATAAAATTTCCGGGCGGCTATTATTTGAAAAAGATGTCAGTTCGATAGACCATTTTTCAAAAATTATTGTCGCCGGTGAAAGAGAAGAAAAGGATGTTGCCGACTATTTAAAAAAACAATTTTCCGACAATGAAACCATTGCTTATTTTCAACCGGCCGAATCCAAATTTATAATAGACCCGGAATTTGTAAGTGACGATATGTCGAAAATGGCGTCGGCTTTTGGTTTGCTGGTAACGGAATTGCTTTTCAATGACCGGCATGAAAATTATGTGGATCTGGTACCGGACTACATCAAAAACAGGCAGTCTGCATTCAAATTATCCTGGTACAATATCACCTTATTGATTTTACTGGCTTTGACACCGGTATTTTTAGTGTCGCTATATACCCAGAAAAAACGAGAATATGATGACTGGGTAAGCAGAACCCAAATACAGAATCAGCAATTACAGGAGATACAATACGTCGAAGCGGAGAATGAGCGGGTGAATTCAGAGATTCTGAATATTACAGGAGAATTGGGAAATGTAAAAACAGTCTCCAAAGGGTCAAACCAATTGTCGGAAACACTTAGAATATTAAACCAAAAAATTGATGATACCGGCGGAATATGGCTGGACAGGCTGCGATTTAAAAAGACCAAAATTGAGTTGGACGGGTTTTCTAAATACCGAAACCGGATCCCGGAATTGGTATCCTCTTTTGAACAAGCCAAAGTATCCACGATCCAACCGGTTGAAATCAGGGAAGCGGTTGTTTATAAATTCAATATTGTAATCGAAAAACTGGTCAAAGACGAAACAATATTTGATCCCCAAACCAATGAAAATAATGAAGGTTAACATATATGTCTAAACATTTATTGAATTCCGTTATTCTGATTATGCTGCTGATTATCATATCAGGAGGAGGTTTCTATTTTATCCAGGAACGTTACAATGCTGACATTATGGCGCTAAAAAAGGAATATCGCACAAACCGGGAAAGGTATAATAAATTATTGGAAGACAAAAAAGCCCTGCCTCGAAAAATGACGCAATTGGAGAATTTGCGGGAGGAGCTTGAGAACTTTCCGATCATGTTAATGAATAAAGAGAACATTCATAATGTTTATGCCTATCTTGAAAAATATGATAATACCGGCGCATTTTTCGACTTTCGATATAAAATTAATGGGATTGCGGAGAAAAGTGAAGTCATCGAAGCTCAGTACACCCTGGACGGAGAAGGGGATTACCGGAAATTAGCCGGTTTTATTAATTATGTTGAATATTCACCGCCATTATTTTTTATCGATGAATTGGCCTTTACGCAAAGTCAGGATGCGAAGGAAGGTAAAATCAATCTTAAATTCAGAGGAATATTCTCCAAAAACAGCCCCCCGGGACTTACCAACAATATCTTTACCGTCGCAACACACAGGAGTAATTTAATTGATTATAATCCTTTTAACGCATTGATTTTATGGAAATTACCTCCTAATGACCGCGGCCTCCCCGACGTAAGATATAATAAATTACTTGCTCTTACTGAAAATACTGCTTATTTTAAATCTATTAATGGAGAGGTTAATAGTGTTAAAATCGGAGATAAGGTGTACTTAGGAAGATTAAACTCCATTGATACTGAAAAGGGAATCGCTGTATTCTTTATGAATTATGGAGGAATCTATAAAAAATTAATCAGAAGTATAAATGAGACGCCACAAAATGTTAAATAATATTTACAAAATGAAAAATAGTTTAAAAGTTATAGTATGCGTTGCCATTGTAGTATATGCGATTAGCTTACCCGGACAAATGCGTATTCCTCGTCAGGAATTACCCCATTCGCCACAGGAGATGGTAACGCTTTCCAGCGATATTGAATTTCCTGATGCGGTAACCATATTGGGCAGAATCGCCATGCAGTTTGAAGGCAAAACCATTATTGACCCGACCCAACAGTCCGGGCCCATTGATATCGACATACCGAACATGTACTGGCGAACCGCATTTAAACGAATCTTGGAACAACGGGGACTGGAATTTGAAGAACATGCCAATTATTATCAGATCGTGGAACCGGAAGGTGGCGCGGTAGCTCAAACCGGTGCAGCCAAAGCCGCACAAGGATATAACAGGGGCACCCGGGAAGTACAAATCAACGCAATCTTCTTCCAGGCTGACAGAAGAAAATTACAGAATGCCGGCATTAATTGGAATATTCTGCAAAATTCGCCGGGACTTTCCCTGGGGACGCTCAATATCGGAGCGGATTTTGGAATAATCAGTCAACAGGCGGCAGGCAATGAAGATCAGACTTCCGGTCGAAAGATTAGCCATTACACAACTGATGATGAGGGATCAATAGATGTGGAAGCATTGCTCAATATTTTTGAAAGCCGGAATTTAGGTAAAATATTATCAAAACCCTCAATCAAAGTTGTCGATGGCAAAACAGGTGAAATTCATGTTGGGACCCAATTTGCCATTAATCAGCGGGATTTTGCCGGCAACACGGTTACGCAATTTGCCAATGCCGGGACAATATTAAGAGTAACTCCTGCAATCATTGAGGATTCTTCCATGACCTTCATTCATCTCAATTTGTCAGCTGAAAAAAGCGCGGCCCGGGCAGGCATGGGTGACAGGCCTGAGATTTCCACTCAAAAAGCAACAACGGATATTTTGATGATTGATGGGGAACAGACCATGATCGGCGGCCTGTTCGTGCAGGACAAACAGGAAACAAGAGAAGGGATTCCCATCCTGAAAGATCTGCCGTGGTGGGTCTTCGGCATTCGCTATATTGCCGGATATAACTCCGTGACCGTTGACAGAAATGAACTGATCATTTTTATTCAGGTTGAGTTGGTTGAAACCCTATCGAACCGGGTTGACCAGAAAAAGAGGGAATTATTAAGCAGTACCGCCAATAAAAATATGTATCGGTTTAATGAAGAATTTAAAGACCTGGAAAATGTCAATGCCCAAGTCCCTGACCAGACAGTTAAAGACGATGCAATGGAACAGGAGACAGAAACACAGATAAAAAGTACGGAAAAGGTAAAAGATACAGAAACTGTTAAAACGCAGCTACGGCCAAAAGTTCAAAAAACAGAAACCAATGAACAGACTGAAACAAAAAAAATAAAAACAGAGCCTGAAAAAGTAAAAGAAATCGACCAGGAAACACAACAACTCATAAAAAAAATAGTTGAAGAGGATACTTCCGGTTCAGTGGTACCCAAAACACAAAACACCCAGCGTCCGGTGCCACCGGTTACGATCGAAAAATACAGCCAGGAAGAAAGCAAACCGGATAAACCAACAACAAAAACACAGCAAGTTCCATCAGTGGCAGATAGCGAAGAAAGCGCCACTGAAACAAAAGGTGTTGAAGAAAAACAAACCAAACCTGATCCTGCCCCGTCACAGCCGGCAACCCAAAAGGCCAGGCCAAAAACCCTATCAGAAAAACAAAAAGCACCGGAGAGCATAGAAGTAAAGAAGCCGGCGCGAGAAGAATCCGTTGATGATCCAAAATTGGCCCCCCGCTATACTATCCAGATTTTTTCCAGTGATAATTATAAAAAAACCATGCAGGAAGTTGACCAGTTTAAAGCGCGTGGAGTTGATGTTTATATTACCAAAAAAAGTGTTGACGGAACCATATATTATCGTGTCCGTTCGGGAAGATACAGGAATTTTTCCGATGCGAAAAGGGACCTGGAAAAAATTCAGCAATTATTTCCAAAACGTAAGGATATGTGGATAGATAATTTATAAAAAATAAAAAAATATTGCGCTAAAGAGGAGTTTTTTCATAATTCCTCTTTTTTTTATGAAAAATCTGAATTATTTTGTAAAAAGTAATGGCGCTAATGGTTTAAGACATAGGGGGACTGAAGAATTATGTTTAAAAGAGTGGTTTATATTGTTGTTTTTATTTTATTTTCAATGACAATAGTTGTTGCCGATGATAGCACCGTCTGCGATCCGCAGGCCATGAAAATATGGGATATTTTGAACTGGAAAACTATCATTGCCAGTGAAATATCCCACAATGGCAATTGGTTTGCGTGGGTAACCGGCGAATCAGAGGACAATGGGGAACTTCATATTAAAGACTTACAAGCTGATACGACCTTTACTTATAATACCGGATTTAACAAAAATCCTTATCTGGAATTTTCTGCTAATGATAACTTTTTATTGTTTACAATTGCCCCTGATAAAGAAACCTATGATAAACTGAGAGAGAAAAACGGATCGGTTAAAAATAAATTGGGAATTGTCAACCTGCAAACCGGCAATTTGAAAGAAATTGACAATATCAGGAAAGTCAAGACGCCGGAGTATAATTCAAACTGGATTGGAATTCATCTCAATATGCCGGATGACCGGTCAAATAAAAATGAATGGAGCGGATCGGATTTAATTCTGTATCACCTGCCTGACTCAAATTATTATAATTTTGGCAATGTCAGTGAATTTCAATTTGATAAATATGGCAAATGGCTGGTTATGCTGATCGATACTGAGAACGAAACCGGTAATTGTGTGTTATTGAGAAATATGAAAACCGGTGAGATCAAGTCGATTGACAGTGATAATGCCGATTACACTCATTTGCAATGGACAAAAGAAGGTGATGGATTTTGTCTGCTCAAGGCGAAGGAACATGAGGATTACATTGAGGAAATGGTCAGTGTTATCGGATTCCGGGCATTGGATGATAATTCCCCGGATAAAATAATAATTGACCCGCAAGATATTGATGAATTTCCGGAAAATATGACCGTAAGTCCCTACGCTACGCCACGCTGGAAAGAAGAATTAGAGGGTATCTTTTTTGGCATTCATAAAATAGAAAAAACCAAAGAGGCGCTGGCAAAGGAAGATAGTTCTTCTTCTGTCGAAGATGAGGAAGAAAAAATTCCCAATATGGTTATATGGCATTGGAAAGATAAACGCTTGCAGTCACAGCAGTGGGTTAATGAAAAAAGAGATAAGGAGTTTAATTATACCGCATATTTTGACTGCAAAAATGAGAAATTTTATAGAATGGCCAATGATTCTGTTCGTCATTATGTGCGATCAAAAAGAGGACGGTATGCAGTGGGATATGACCGTGAAAAATACTACTTACAGGCAAGTTTGGAAGGGCGGACTTTTTTTGATATTTATGTGTTTGACCTGGAAACAGGCGATAGTCACTTAGCGCTTGAGAAAATCCGGTGGTATTTTGGCTGCTCGCCGGATTATAACTATTTTCTCTATTATGAAAATGGTGACTTTTATACCTATGACATGAAAAAACGGGAAAGCATAAATATCACGGAAAAAATTCCTGTCAGTTTCATTGATGTCGATGACGATCACAATGTCAAGAATCCTCCGGTTACACCACTTGATTGGAGTTTGGACGGCAATTTTGTGCTGCTATCGGATGGTTGGGATATCTGGAAAGTCCGCCGGGATGGGAAAAAGTTTGTCAACCTGACAGAGATCGGCCGGAAAAATAAAGTTCGTTTCCTCACTGAATATAGAATTTATCGGGAAGATGAGCACATTGATCTTGATAAGGATATTTATCTGAAAATGTATGGTGAATATTCCAAGAAAAATGGAATTGGTTTGTTGAGAAAGGGCCGCGCCGGCATTGATGGGATTTTCTTCAGTGATCATGAATACCGTGAATTAAAAAAAGCCCGGGATGAAAATATCTTTGTATTCACCAAAGAAGATTATAAAAATTATCCGGACTATTATTTAGCAAGAAATAATTTTGACGATTTCCAGCGAATTACCTGTACGAACCCACAGCAGGATGAAGTTTTATGGAGTTCAGGCCGAAAAATTATCAATTATGTGAGTGAAGCCGGCGACTCATTGCAGGGTGTGTTGTATCTGCCTGCTAATTATTCCCAGGGACAAAAATATCCCACCATTGTATACATGTATGAAAAATTATCCCAGAGGGCAAATCATTATTTAAGACCGCGACTAGCCGGAATTATGAATTTTTCCTATTACACCAGCAATGGTTACGCCGTTTTTACGCCTGATATTACTTACCAACTAAATGATCCGGGGATGTCGGCCGTTGATTGTATTACTTCCGGATTAAATGCCGCCATTGAAACCGGTATTGTCGATGAAAATAAACTGGGTATCCAGGGGCATTCCTGGGGTGGTTACCAGACCTCTTTCGTCATTACCCGGACAAACATGTTCAAAGCCGCCTGCGCCGGCGCGCCACTGACCAATATGCTCAGCATGTATTCATCGATTTACTGGAATACCGGCGGTGCCAATATGGCGATTTTTGAATCCAGTCAGGGCCGGTTCAAAGGCGGATATTGGGACAATCTGGACGCCTATACCCGGAATTCACCGGTGTATCATGCAAAAAATGTGGAAACACCGCTCTTAATGCTCCATAATGATAAGGATGGCGCCGTGGACTGGAACCAGGGAATTGAGTATTATAATACCTTACGGCGAATGAGAAAACCGGTTGTCATGCTGGAATACAAAGGCGAGAACCACGGCCTGAGAAAAAGTGTAAACCAAAAAGATTATACAGTTCGAATGAAAGAATTTTTTGATCATTATCTCATGGATACCGAAGCGCCAAAATGGTGGCGGGACGGTATTCCCTATATTGATTTGGAAGACCATTTGAAGGAGCGAACCGATTTATTGAAACCTAAGCCGACAGTTTCTGACTCAGTAGAATGTGAAAATTGATACAAACATTGATTTTTTTATAGTGTGAGGTCAATTTTTTGAACTGAATAATTGGTTGTCAAAGCATGTCCCCCTT
>CAYYMT010000116.1:0-10980 GCA_964472715.1 uncultured bacterium
AGGAGCAACCATGGAATACAAAGGAGTCTGGATACTTGGAGAACAGGAACGTGGTAAAATTCAATCGGTTTCCTATGAATTGTTAAAAAGGGGAAAAATCCTGTCGGAAAAACTTGATGTTGATCTGGTTGCAGTAGTCCTCGGTTATCAGGTTAGTCCGGAAGAATTAAATACACTCATTCATTATGGCGCGGACAAAGTAATTTATATTGATAACCCCGTGTTTGAAAATTTTCTGCCCGATCCTTATATCAAAGCCCTGACAGAACTGATCAAAAAATACGGGCCGGAAGTATTGATCGCCAGCGCCACATCCACCGGGCGGACAGTGGCTCCGGCTGTGGCGATTAAGTGTCATGCCGGACTGACAGCTGATTGTACCGGACTGGATATTGAAGAAGGAACCAGAAATCTAATTCAGACAAGACCGGCTATCGGCGGAAATATCCTGGCAACAATTAAATCCCCCGACCACCGGCCGCAAATGGCCACTGTCAGACCCCACTCCAACCAGCCAATGGAGCCTGATCCTGACGCAAAGGGAGAGGTGATCTACGAGAAAGTTAACGCTGACAATCTGACTTCCAGAACCAGACAGATCGCTTTTATCGAATCAAAGGAAGAAGGGGCTAATATTCAGGATGCTGAAATCATTGTTGCCGGCGGAAAAGGATGCAAAACCGAAGAAAATTTCAAATTGATCGGTGAGTTGGCGAAAATACTCAATGGCGCTGTGGGTGCCAGTCGTGAAGCTGTGGATTTTGGCTGGGTCAAATATCCCCATCAGGTGGGACTCAGCGGCAAAACCGTTAGTCCCAATATGTATGTGTGCAGCGGAATTTCCGGCGCTGTCCAGCATTTGGCCGGCATTAAGACCGCCCATAATATTGTGGCGATCAATAATGATCCCGATGCCCAGATTTTTCAACTGGCGGATATCGGCGTTGTGGCTGACATGTTTGACCTGTTACCCTTGTTGATTGAAAAATTAAAATCCAGATTAAATAAATAATCTTTTAGGAGATAAAATGCCTGAATATAAAAAAGTAACTAAAGATATTATTGAAAAACTCATAAATATTCTCGGTGAGCGATATGTCATTCATGATGATCCGGAAAAACTGGAAACCTATTCCCATGATGAGATTACCGATACCAAATATCATCATATGCCGGAAGTGGCGGTGAAGCCGAAAAATGCCCAGGAAATTGCCGAGATCATGAAACTGGCGAACCAGGAGATGGTTCCCGTGACGCCCCGTGGCGCCGGCAGCGGCTTGTCCGGCGGCGCAGTGCCGGTTTTTGGCGGGATTGTTATTTTATTCGATAGAATGAACAAAATTTTAGAGATCGACAAAACCAATATGATGGCGGTTGTGGAACCTGGAGTCATTACCAATGAGCTTAACGAACAGATCGAAGAAGACGGGCTCTTCTTTGCCGGCTATCCCATGAGTGTGGAATCCTGTAATATTGGTGGTAATCTGGCGGAAAATGCCGGCGGTGGCCGCGCTGTTAAATATGGTGTTACCGGGCGTTATATAATGGGAATAGAAGTGGTGACGCCGGAAGGTGAGATCATTAATCTGGGCGGTAAACTGATGAAAAATGTCGTCGGGTATGACCTTTTGAAACTAATGATTGGCTCCGAAGGGACCCTGGGAATTTATACAAAAGTTATTATTAAATTATTGCCTTTGCCGAAAGCACGGGTAGATTTGCTGGTGCCTTTTGAAGATCCGGAAAAAGCAATTTCCGCTGTTCCCAAGATCATGACAGAATCAGGTATTATCCCAACAGCCATTGAATTTATGGATAAACTTTCCTTTGAAACCTCTTATAAATTTCTGAATGAACATTTTTCCCATGATGATGCCGGCGCTATGCTTTTAATTGAGATTGACGGCCCTAATGCCGGGCAGTTGGAAAAAGAATATGAAATGGTGGGGAAACTTTGTCAGTTAAATGGCGCGCTGGAAGTTTATGTGGCAGACAATCATACGACGATTGAACGGGTCTGGCGGGTACGGCGGAATATTGCCGAAGCCTTTATGGTCTATTCACCGGTTCAGAGTCTCGAAGACATTGTCGTGCCCATTGGCAGTATACCGAAAATTTTACATGATATTCGTGATATTGCCGACAAATATGATGTCCTGCTGCCAACTTATGGTCATGCCGGTGATGGAAACCTGCATGCCACTGTGGTGAAAAAACAGGATATGTCCATGGAAAAATGGGAAGAAACCCTGCCATTGGTACTGAAAGACCTTTATGCCAAAACCTATGATTATGGTGGCACGATTTCAGGTGAACACGGAATCGGTCACAAGCGTAAACAATATATGGTTGACAGTATGGGAACCCCGGCTGTTGACATTATGAAACGGATCAAAAAAGCCTTTGATCCCAATTGTATTTTAAACCCCGGAAAAATAATAGACATGTAACATTCTTTCCTCCTTCAGGCTCCCGGAATTTTCCGGGAGCCTTGATCAAAGGAATGTCGAGAAAGGAGTCAACATTGAAAAAATTTATATTAGTGTTATTAACAATGTGTATCAGCCTGGCTTTTGCTGAAATTGAAACCAGGGTAAAGCCCGGAATTGATGTATTACTGGCAGAACAACTGGATTTGGTAAAAGGAAAAAACGTGGGCCTCATCACCAATCCCACCGGTGTTAACAGCCAGTTGCAATCCACCATTGACCTGCTGTACAATCATCCTGCTGTCAATCTGGTGGCGATCTTCGGGCCGGAACATGGCGCCCGTGGAAATGTCCATGCGGGAGATAAAATCGATGATATCGTCGACGAAAAAACAGGAATCAGGATTTTCAGCCTTTACGGGAAAAACAGAAAACCCAGCCAGGAAATGCTGGAAAATGTCGACGTGCTGATCTATGACATTCAGGATATCGGCTGCCGCTCTTACACCTATATCTATACCATGTCTTATTCCATGGAAGCCGCCCGGGAGAGTAATATTCCTTTTATTGTTCTTGATCGCCCAAATCCATTGGGGGGTGAACTGGTTGACGGTCCGATATTGGAGAAGCAATACAAATCCTTTGTGGGGATGTACCCGATTCCTTATGTTTACGGCCTGACCTGCGGAGAAGTGGCGAAATATTTTAATAAGGAATATGATATTAATTGTGATTTGAAAGTCGTAAAAATGAGTGGCTGGAAGCGGGAAATGACCTTTGAAGATACTGGTTTGCAATGGATTCCTACATCACCCCATATTCCCCACGCCATTTCCGCCCTTTATTATCCCACCACCGGTATCATTGGTGAGTTGCATACGCTGGATATCGGGATCGGCTATACCAACCCTTTTGAATTTTTAGGTCAGACCTGGATCGATGGCAGCGAACTGGCAGAAGAACTGAACAGCCGCAATATCCACGGTATCTATTTTCGTCCCATCTATTATACACCCTATTATTTCAAAAATGAAAAGGAACATTTGCAGGGAGTTCATTTACACATTTATGATGATCAGAATTTCAAGCCGGTAGAAGCGCAAATGCATATGTTAACAGCGGTTAAAAAACTCTACCCCGATCAGGATTTTTTTAATCCGAACCGGAATGCCATGTTTGATAAGGTGGTTGGCCTGTCTGATCTGCGCGAAGATATCAATAATGGCGTTACTGCGGAAGAAATTATCAATACCTGGCGTAAAGATGTGAAAAACTTCAAAGAAAAAAGTCAAAAATATTATTTGTATGATTAGTTAAAATATGGTTTATTATTGAGATGTCAGAATCAATCCAAAAATATTCAAAGGTAATCGCCGATATCAACCTGGATAACCTGGTCTATAATTTGGAGCAGATACGTAAACAGGTTTCCCCGGCCGTTGTTATGGGCGTTGTCAAAGCCGATGCCTATGGCCATGGCGTTATACCGGTGGCTAAAACCCTGGAAAAAGCCGGAGTCAGTTTTTTCGCGGTGGCCAGGATCAAAGAAGCCCTGGAATTGAAACAAGCCGGGATCAGCGGCAAAATTTTAATCTTTGGGCGATTGGAACCAACTGATATTAAAGTGGCCATCGATAATAACTTTCGCTTTACCTTGACCAATCTGCGCGATCTGACTGTGATTGATAAAATTGCTGAAATATCGGGTAAGCGGGCCATTATTCATATCAATATTGATTCCGGAATGGGCCGGGTGGGCATTTTCCCGAAAGAGGTAGATTCACTGATCACTGGCATTAAAGAGACCCAAAATATTGAGTTTGAAGGGATCTATTCCCATTTTTCAACCTCGGATACGAGAGACAAAGCCTTTGCCTTGCAGCAATTTGAAACATTTTTGCAATTACTGAGGAAGTTTTCCGATCATCAGATTAATTTCCCGGTCATTCACATGGCTAACAGCGGCGCCATCCTGGACCTGCCTGATGCCTACAAAAACATGTTCAATTGCGTTCGCGCCGGAATTATTCTTTATGGGTGTTATCCGTCGGTAGAGACCACTGAATCGGTAGAGATTAAACCGGTGATGACAGTAAAAACGAAAGTGCTTGAAATCCGTGAAATGGAACCGAACCGGCCGGTCAGCTATGGCCTGCGCTATTATACCAAAGAAAAAACCGGAATTGCCGTACTACCCATCGGATATGCTGACGGTATCAGCCGCATTTTCACCAATAAAGGGAAAGTGATGATCAATGGCAAATTGTATCCGATCGTGGGAACAGTAACCATGGATCAGATCATGGTAGCGGTGGACAATGATGTCAACGAAGGTGATGAGGTGATATTCTGGGGCAATGATAACCATAAAATTCTAAAACCCAGCGATGTTGCCGACTGGGTGGGTACAATTTCTTATGAACTGTGTACCTCAATAACAAAGCGAGTATTGAAAATCTATAAAACAAAACAATAGGAGTCGAAACTATGGAAATTTTTAATGATAAAAAAGTGAGTGCAATTTTATTTCACGGAGAAAAATTGGCCTATGGCCGTGAAGGTTTCGTTGAAATTTTGAAATCCCTGAAAAATCAGAGTAAACAATTTGCCGACGTGACAATTATCACTGATTCGTCTTTTGATACCGGTGACTGTCAACTGGAAAATGTTAAGGTACAAAAAGGTAACCTGGAAAATATCTCAGCAGAATTAAAAAAAGCGGTTGACAATGCCGGTGGTGATTATATCACTGTTATTGACAATAGAAAATCCGTGGTTCTGCTCAAACAGGCCTACACCGAAACCATGGTGATGACAATGGCCAGAAAACCGGAAGCCGGAATGGTTTACGGGGATTATGACCTGAAAACCGATTCTGGTGTTAAAGAAAAACATTTACTGAAACATCATATCGGGCGTGTCCGTGACAATATGGATTTTGGCAAAGTTTATTTTTATAAAAAAGAATTGCTGGCAGACGCCATTGATGAATCTGTGAAATACAAAAGCTTTTATGACATTCGTCTGAAAGTATCTGAAAAAAGCGAACTGGTACATCTGGCCAACCGTTATTCCGGTTCTCTATCTGTGGTTGTTGACCAGGGCAAAAGCGCGAATGTTTTTGATTATCTGCTGGACAGCAAAGAAAGTCAGTTGGAAGCGGAAAAGATTGTTACCGAACATCTGAAACGAATCGGTGCCTACCTGGCGCCTCAGGCCAATTATCGTGAACGTCAGGAAGAAGATGCAGAATTGGCGGCCACCATCGTTATTCCTGTGGGACAACGGCCGGAATTTATTGGCGCTGCCCTGGAAAGTGTATTAAAGCAAACTGTACAAAATATCGAAGCCCTGGTAGTTGTAAATGGCGGACCTGATGATCCAACCGCTGCTGAAGTGAAAAAGTATATGGAAGGCGGCGAAAAATATGACGACAGCAAACCGGAAGTCAGACTGAAAGTTGTTGATGTCAATAATATCGGTCTCTGTCTGAATATGGGCGCTGAACTGGCGCGTGGCAAATATTATGTTCAGTTGGATTCTGATGACAGACTGAAACCCGATGCCGTTGAAAAAGTGATCAAAACCTTTGAATCCGATAAAAATATCGGTATGGTTATCGGTTCCTACGAAGTTTGGGAACTCAAAGATAATGGCGAATATGTGCGTATGAAAGAAATTCCGGTGGTTACTCATGATGAATGGACCGAGAAAAACGGACGTAATAATCTGCTGAGAATCAATGGCGCCGGAGCTCCTCGCTGTATTCCATTCAATATCATCAAAGAAGTGGGCTATTTCGATATGAACGACATTCCTCATGCCCGTAATTATGGTGAAGATTATGACATGGTCAGCCGCATCAGTGAAAAATACAGCGTGGGCCGGATTTTCGATCCGATCTATGAAGTGGTTCGCCATGCCGGTGGTACCGACCATAATATTGATGAAATTACTGTGAACCGGAATGACAGCGCCAAAGATTATATGCGCAAGGAAGCCATTGAAAGAAGAATTGAAATCAATAAAAAATTAAAAGCTTAAGGGAGCAAATAATAATGGATAAAGAATTCTTACTCGTCGGTTTGGATGGTGGCGCCACCAAGGTGAATGGCTGGACAATAGACGTCGTGGATGGTGAATTTGAAATGGGAGACCACAATTACGCGGTTTCCTATCATGAATTCACCGGTTACTCGGACAAATTTCAGGCCACAGATATTCAGCGACAATTAAAAGAATTTCAATCAGGCCGTATTAAACCGGGAAAAAAAGAGACCCGTCAGGGCGAAGCTTATGTAGAGGCTGCTGCTGAAGTGGTGTTAAAACTCGTTAGGAAAAGTGGTGTCAAAAGAGTACTGGTGGGCGAAGGTATGCCCGGCCTGAAAACCGCAGATAAACGTGGAATTGCCGTTATGGCCAATGGACCGCGGATCATCAATTACTGCGATATGATGGAAAAGATTTTGGAGAGTTATAATATTGACCTGGTGGAGCCGATCGCGGAATTAGGCAGTGATGCTTTTTACTGTGGTATCGGGGAAGAATTTGCCAGGGAAGGACAGTTTAAAAATGTCGATAATTCCTACTACCTTGGCGGTGGTACCGGTGCGGCTGATGCCTTGAAACTGGATGGAAAACTTGTCTCACTGGATGATATCAAGGCCTGGTTTGTCAAAACCTGGGAATTGAAAAATGAAGACGGTCTCTCCCTGGAAAAATGCGCCTCTGCTAAAGGAATTCAGCAAATTTATGGCAATTTTGTCGGCATGACTGTGGGCGAATTGAATAAAAAAGAGATCTATCCGCTGAACATCCGTGAACGGGCGCTGGCTGATGAAAAACCAGCCATTAAAACTTTTGAAATTCTGGCGGAGAACCTGGCCCTGTTAATTTATGAACGGATAACAACAATTTTCGCCGGATGGCAGGGACTTTTTTCCTTTGTCAATCCCAATCGCGCAGTTCCTGGTACTGAGCATGATTACAAAGGCACACTGCTGGATTCTGTGATTATCGGGCAGCGTCTTGGTGACTTGTTTCATGTATCCAAAGAAGACAATCTCCTTTGGCAACCCTTTTTTCAGCGACTTTCATATCTGATTATGAAATCCGATGTGCTGGATGAAAAAGCCAAAGAATATTACTGTCCCGGCGATCGCTTTGATCAGAAATTATTGGTAATTTCAAAATTGCGTGAAGCACCGGCTCTGGGCGCGGGAATTGACGCTTATTTGACTTATACAAATAAAAAAAGCTATTAAGAAAGGACAAATATGCTGACGCCTGACAGAATACCAACAACAGAACCGAATATTCGTGTAGGGATTATTTTACCCGAGGATAATTTTAAGAAAGTCGTTGTTGAAATACCTGAAAATCCTCCATACCTGCTTATCAATAATAAACAGGAAAAATATCAATTGAATGCCGGGGATGTGATCCGTGTGAATAATTGTGAAAATCTCTGTACACTCAGTGTCAACGATAAGTCCATTGATACTGATGAACTTTGGAAAATTGTTCCCAATGATGATATTATCATGGACAACAAGGTAGGATTAAAAGTGGTAGGTGTCATATCGGGCCGCTCTTTTCACTGGAAAAAGAAAATTGATGTCTATCTTTCCGGTATTGTTGAGATCAAGGTTGTCGAGGATAACCTGGTGCTGGTGAATGAATTGCCTATCGAAGAATATCTGATGTGTGTGGCTACTTCGGAAATGGGCCGGGAATGCCCCAAAGAATTGATCGAAAGCCAAACCATTACCGCCCGCTCCTGGATGCTGGCCAATGTGGAACAGAAACATGTTCACCTGGGCTTTGATGTCTGCAATGATGATTGCTGTCAGCGCTACCAGGGAACCACCCATCTCAGCCAACAATCTGTCGCCGGCGCTTTGAATACACGGGGAAAAGTCCTGATGTATGAAGGCGATATCTGCGATGCCCGCTACTCAAAAAGCTGTGGCGGCGTCATGGAAACCTTTGAGAATGTCTGGGAGAATACACCACTGGATTATATGCAACCACTGCCGGACGCGCCGGAAAGTTATGAGAATGTCAATCTACCTTTGGACAGTGAAGAAAAAGTACGTAACTGGATAGAAACAGTTCCCAATACCTTTTGCAGTCCCCATACTATACCTGAGGATGAATTGAAAAAATATCTCGGAAGTGTGGATGAGGAAGGCAGTTATTTCCGTTGGGAATTTGTATATACACAGCAGGAAATGAGAGATTTGCTGAATAAAAAACTGGATATTCAAGCCGATAAAATTCTGGCCATTACACCGGTCAAAAGAGGGTATTCCGGCAGATTGATAGAAGTGAAAGTTAAATATCAACAGGGAGATGAGACAAAAACTTGTCTTGTTGAAGACCAGTATGATATTCGCGATACCTTCAATGAATCTTTCCTCTATAGTTCTGCTTTTGTTGTAGATACTGAAGGTGGAGAAGTCCCGGAAAAGTTCATTCTCAAAGGAGCCGGCTGGGGACATGGCGCCGGTTATTGTCAGATTGGCGCTGTAGGTATGGCCCTGAAAGGCTACACAACCCAGGAGATTGTATATCATTATTTTCCGGGAAGTGTCTTGAAAGAAATTTATAAATAAAATAAGGAAATTCACCGATGGATAAATTGAAAAAGCGAAATCCCTGGAGTTGGGTACCCTCACTCTATTTTGCCGAAGGAATACCTTATACGATCGTGATGGTCGTCTCTGTGGTGATGTACAAAATGCTGGGTATTTCCAATACTGATATTGCGCTGTACACCAGTTTATTATATCTGCCCTGGACAATCAAACCCTTGTGGAGTCCCATCATTGACAATCTCAAAACCAAACGTTGGTGGATACTTATCATGCAGTTTGTTTTGGGAATCCTGTTCGCCTGTATCGCTTTGACGATTCCGACGACCAATTTCTTTAGAATAACAATTGCTTTTCTCTGGCTAATGGCCTTTACATCGGCCACACATGATATAGCCGCCGATGGATTTTATATGATCGGGCTGACGGAAGGTGATCAGGCCCTGTTTAATGGTATTCGCTCCGCCTTTTATCGTGTGGCGATGTTGACCGGACAAGGTGTTTTTGTTATTCTTGTCTCTGTTCTGATTAATTTTTCAGGTATGGAAAAGGTCTCCGTGGAGGCCCACGCCGTACAACCGGACGAAACCGTTGAATCTGTTGATCCCATGGATTTGGGAAAAGATGAAAAACCGGGGGAAATGCGAATGATCATTGCCCCGGAAGAATTAAACATTCCGCTGAAAAAAGTGACCCCGGAATATGCCGATTCTGTAATTTCAGCAGCAAAGGAATGGAATATTTCCCAGGGACAACCGGACCCTGATCAGCCCAAAATTGCCGGTGTTCAACAAACTCAGACAGCAACGATGGATCAGGACAAGGGCGGCCCCAATTTTCTAGAAAAATGGTTAAAGAAAAATTTTGGTGTGAAAAAGCCTGAAGTGACCAATTACACCGGGAATCTTGGCGAAGTCTATTTTCGCCTTTCCAAAAAACCGGAAAAAGATGAAACGGTTGTTGTGACCTTTGGTCAGGACCGGGGGGATAAGAGTATTCAATTGGTCCATGGACTGCGCTTTGAATTTGACCGGGAGAACTGGAATAAGCCGGTGAAAGCCATTATTCAGTTGGATAAAGCCCTGGAAGAAGAATCTATGGCCTATTTTGATGCTGAATCCGGTAATGTTAAAATGGCCTGGTCTGTATTGTTTTTTAT
This sequence comes from uncultured bacterium, assembly GCA_964472715.1. Lineage (GTDB taxonomy): Bacteria > Fidelibacterota > UBA2242 > UBA2242 > JAFGTP01 > JAFGTP01. The sequence goes on from CAYYMT010000116.1 coordinate 10,185, forward strand.
ATTATCCGGTATGTTCTTTATCTTTTGGCTGGCTCACAAATTTACACTGCCTGATGTAGAAGTTGAGAAACATGAAGATTCGGTTGTCGATGCCGTCAAGGATTTTTTGGCTACTTTCGCCTCCTTTTTCAAAAAGGAAAATATCGGACTGGCAATTGTCTTTCTGCTGCTTTTTCGTTTGGGTGAATCGCAGTTAGTGAAATTATCCGCACCTTTTATGCTGGATGCCCGCGAAGTTGGCGGACTGGGATTGACCGCCGGAGAATATGGATTGACCTACGGAACGATCGGTCTGATCTTTTTAACACTGGGTGGTATACTCGGTGGCATGGCAGTCTCCAGGTATGGATTAAAAAAACTGATCTGGTGGTTTGCTGTTATGATTAATGTTCCCAATGCGGTTTATATTTATCTTTCTTACGCACAGCCTTCCAGCCTTTGGGTCATTGTGCCCAGTGTTGCCTTTGAAACCTTCGGCTATGGATTTGGATTTACCGCTTATATGATGTTTATGATCTATATCTCCCAGGGAAAGTACAAAACCTCTCACTATGCGATCTGTACCGCCTTTATGGCGCTGGGAATGATGATTCCCGGCATGATATCCGGCTGGCTGCAGGAGATCATCGGCTATCAACATTTTTTCATCTGGGTCGTGATTGCCACAATCCCCGGATTTATTCTCATTAAATTCCTCAGGATTAAACCTGAATTTGGTATAAAAAAGAAAGAATAGTTCTTATTCCTTTCTATTAGTGGTGCGAAACCCCGGTCTTTGGATCGGGGTTTTGTTTTT
>CAYYMT010000117.1:0-7828 GCA_964472715.1 uncultured bacterium
AAGACAACTTAAACCGCCGTCAACTTTTCGAAATTCCGACATATCCAGCGCAATGGTTTCATACCCAAAAACCTCAATCATCCGCCGGGTTTCAACAAATCCTGACGGCACCAGTACCTTATCATTGATGTTGATACAATTGGCAGCATAGGTTTCACTTTCCGGTATTTTGATGCGATTAAACCCGTCAAACAAAGCGTTTTGTGTAAATTCACCGGCCATTACCAGGTTGTTATTCCCGAGATAAGCAACGCCGGACTTGAGATGCAGCATTTGGTTCATGCCAACCATTGTTCCATCCATTCCATAATTTTGCAGGATCGCAATAAATTGTTCGGCCCCTTGTTTATTGGTCCGGCCGGACAATCCAACATAATAGTATCCGTCAACATTCATTACATCACCGCCGTCCAATGTGCCGGGCGCTTCAATGGTTTCAATCTTATTATAAAATTGCGCGATCACAGGCGCGATGGTATTGATTTCAGAACGACGGGACTCCGCGCCGGGCCTGGTAATGACAGCGCATTCAGAGGTTAACACCGCTGTGTCTTCAACAAAGGTTGAATCGGGAAAATTTTCATCCTGATCCAGAAGGGTTACGGATAACCCGCAATTCTCTAAAACTTCACAATATTTTTCATGTTGCTGCAAGGCCAGTTTATAATTTGGAATTCCCAGACCGGCTTTGGTCAGGCCTTTAATAATATTTTTGCAGGGGCGCTTGGCAATGGCATGGGTAAATTTCATCACATATCCGATCTTTGTAAAAGTTTATAATCCTATTTGACCCGGTCCTTAACAAGATCACCGGGGCTGTAACTCAAAATCCGGTTGCCGGCAATTCGCAATGAAAAATAAGTGCCGATGATCAGCAAAAGAATAAAGACCGGCAGTGAGAGATTTTTTATATCCGGCAGATTATTAAAATCAATTAAGTCAAAATAGAGGGATTCCGTCTGCATTCCGGTAAATAATCGCCACAGAAAACGGACAAATCCGAGATAGCCCAGGACAACGCTTGTGACCAGGCTGATGGCCAGTATGCGCGTCAGGAAGGCCATCATTTTACGAATATAAAACCGGCTCAATCGTTTAGACGTCAACCCAAAGGCTTTCAATGATCCCAGGTGAATCCGCTGTTTATACAAATTGATATAAAGATAAAAGAAAACAAAAATATTCACGGAAAAAATGGCAAAGAATATTATGGTCCAGGATAAGGCGATGGTGATCTTCTTGACCTTATAAAAATTGTTCAGCAATTCCACCCGCGCCACATCCAGGGAAATATTGAATTCCTTTAAAAGAAACTCCTTCAAAGCAAATACATTATCAATGGAACTCAGGTTAATGGAGAGTTTATCATGAATGATTTTGGCTTTGCTGCGATTATCAAAATTGGTACGGTAGAATTGCGTCATTGCCATATCGGTAAACTGAGGCATTTCCTGAATAATTTCAAATAAACTGTCAATTTCAGCAATGGATAATTGTTCATCAAAATTTACCTGCAAAATAAATCCATCAGTATAGGCCTGATCATAAACCTGGGGATCTGATAAAAAAGGATCGTGGTACTTCGCCGGTAAATCGGCATGTCTGAAAAACCGGTCCAGCGAATCCAGCACTGTAAAACTCTTATCCTCATTTACCGGAACAAAAATCAATAACCGTTCTGTCCGGTAAGGATTGAAAGGCTGGGGATAATTGCGGCTGTGATAGAGTTCATATTTAAAATAATCGGTGGAAATAAAATCATTGTCCCCCGGCAATTCTGAAACCACGCCGCGAATAGGAATGGGAATGATCTTTTCAGGGTGGTTTTCGGAACTGTAAATCATTTTGACGAAAAGGTCATCCCGGCTGTATCCAAAATCCTCAAAAAAGGATTCCGTAACAATCAAACCAATATCCTTGACCGATGAAAAGCCTTTTCCCTTTATCAGAAATTTTTCGCTGGTGATTTTGTTCAACACTTCATCATCCAGACTAATGGTCCGGCCTTTAATGAAGCGGGAGCCTTGCAGTTTTTTATCCTGTATCAATATGGAAAACCGGGAAAAACGGCTGATCTGGGCAATTGAATATTTCTGAAAATTGCCCGGCTCTCTCAGTTTATTGATAATTTTATCCGGCTGATAGCGATATTTATCCGTTAGTTCCACATCCAGCCAGTTGACAAAGGGGTCCGACATCTTCCGGGCCAGGTCCGCCAAACTGCCATTGGCAAATCCAATGGCCAGAAACCCCGCCACTAAAATCAATAAGATCAGCATGGCGCTGAAATTTAATTTTTTCTTTCCTGTATGGCCGGATTTAATGAGCGAAAAGTCATTTTTTGTCCGTAGCCCAAAAAATTTTTCGAAGGCTGCAACTCGTCCGGATTCTGTCCGGTTGGATTCGGAAATATCTTTCTTATCGATCTGGTCCTGGATCAGCTTTTCGATTTCATTTTGTGCATTTTTTTCCGGGATTGATACCCGGGATTTCTCATTGTACCAGCAATCATTCTCTTTGTAGAAAACACGGGAATTATCACAAAACCCATTCCGGCTAAGCGCGGCGATTCGATGGGAGAATTCCAACGCCAACTGGATATCATGGGTGACAATGATCGCTGTATTTTCAGAATTTTCTTCCACATGGTTTTTGATCAGTTCAAAAACGGTACGGGCATTAAAGGGATCGAGATTGCCGGTGGGTTCATCAGCGAATAAAACCGAGTGTTCCCGAAAAACAGAACGCGCAAAAGCGGTGCGCTGCTTCTGCCCTACCGACAGTTGGTCAGTGGCAAAATCCCGTCGATGCGAAATCTGCACTTCATTAAAAATTTTATCGATATTAATGATGTTCTGCTGAGTTTCCGCCGGACTTTTGATGATGGAAGGCAGCATGACATTTTCCTGTACATTGAGATCAGGCAAAAGGTTCGCCTGCTGAAAAAGGAAACTGAAATTATTGCGCCGGACTGCCGCGCTTTTTTCGTCGGAATGCCAGAGTTCCTTTCGATAATCGACTACTTTTTCACCGGCTTTTAACAGTATCTGGTTATCCGCATACTGCGGGTCGGTCTTTGCCGGATTTGTCATTAATCCCAGCAATTCCAGCAAGGTGGTTTTACCGCAGCCGGATTCACCGACGATACAGATTATCTCACCCCTGGGGAGATTCAGTTCTCGTACATCCAGGACCTGCTTACCGTCAAAATAGCGGGTCAGGTTCTTTATTTTAAATAGATTTTGTTTCATGCCTTTGGTCATTTATTAATTAAGGCGACAATCCGATTGCCGCCTCTTATTTCCGGGTTATCTTAAATTTTAGATTACGGCAGCAGGCTTTCATCAATCCAGTAATACGGGCGCTCATTGGACCGGAATCCATAGCGGTAATTATGAGAAAAGAAAATATTCTGAATACGGCCGTGCTTTTCCAGTATTTTAGTAATATAAATATTCAGTTCTCTGTCTGTAAACATGGCTTCGTTATGAATGTCCTTGAGTTTAATCTCGCCGATCATTGAATTAGTGCCCGGCAATTCCCAGAGTTTGCGATTGATCTGTTCCATGGAAAGATTTTTCAGGGCATCCTCGTTTTGTGTTTCGCCGAGATATTCTTTCAGAATTTCCAGCCAGGTTTCATAAAGGGCATCGCGGCGCTGGCTACCGCTGGTGGCGGAGCGCAATTTACGCAGGCATCTTTCCAGATCACCCAGTTCCGTAGCGTCCATGAGCAAGACTCTTTTCAGCATTGGCTCAGTTTGGCCGGCAACTTTAAAAGAGGTGTAACCCGGCGTATACACCTGGTATTTATCAACTTTCAGCGTCGCCAGCTCCTCCAGGCTCAATCCACTCTGCTGAAAAACCGCCCAGATACCTTCGGCGAAGGGCAGCGTGTAAAAATCATTGGTTTTCTGTTCTTCGCTATTTATGTCAGCGGCGTTACCTTCATTTTCAAAGCCTTTGCCATCGACAATACCATTCAATTTTGCGATCAGGCTGTCATTGCTTGTGTCCACACCCTTGATGAACTGCTCGATTTCCGTCTGAATTTCTTCCTGGTTCATCTGGGTATTCGCACTGAGACCGATCACCTTTGCGCCCAGCGGTGACTGGGTGAGATTAAATTTATTGCCCTCTTCCTTCCAGGCCAGGTCGCCGAGATCATAAAGGTCCTGATATTTTTCTGCCAGGATTTTTCGATATTTGGTGGCTGCAGAATAAGCGATGACTTTATTTTGCTTGATAAAAGCATCATAGGCTTTGGACTGGGATGAATTGTGGGCCTGAATAGCAATGAAATGGCAATATTTTTCTGCCATCAATGCCGCAACTTCATTGGCTGTCCGTCCTTTTTGATCGGGATAATGGTTGCCGGCATCACCGATCAGAATGACAACATTGGTTTGGTCTTTGTCAAGTCCCAGGGAACGTAATGCTGTTTCCAGTCCCAGGTACATGGATTCATAATAGGTGGTGTTGTTGAGGTCTCTGGCTTTGGCAGGATCAAAGAAATCTTCAAAACTTTGTGTGGAATTAAATCCCAGGGTTCTGACCTGACGCGCCCGGCCTTCGGAATAATCACGGTAGATCACGCCGGCAAAATCAATGGAATTTTCACCGTATTTACCCCGGTATTCCAAATTCAGTTTTTCTGCTGAGGATTTGACCGCGCCGGATACCGCCTTGAAAACACCTGCCATGGATTTGGTGCCGTCGACAACAAATACGATTTTAATATTGCGCTTATGGGCGATCTGGCTGTCGATTTTGCGTTTCATTTGCGCGATCTTTTGATTTTCTTCCGCCAGCAATTTGCCTTCTTTTGTGTAAATGTCTCCCATTACACCGGTGGTGATGATCTCTTTTTGCTCCTCGTCAGCGCGTAATACCGGGAAGCGGCGCCATTCACCGATTAACCGGGTGGTGCTGAGGGGATCATTATTCCAGATCACTTCCTCCCGGTTAAATTCCATACCATTCCTGTAAATTTTGGCTTCCGGCTTATGGGCAAAAAAAGTAACCTTCCGGCCATTTTTCCGCTGCTCAACGGCTTCTTCTTCCCAATTGGGCTCCACGGCCAGTCGGTTAAACCAGAAAATCGCGCGGCTGCGGGGTACCCAGCCTTTCATCACTTTGCGCGCGGTAGTTGGCCCGAAAAAGCTGTTCTTCCCAAGCAGTACGGATTGGCCGTCTTCGGAAATTTTATAGATGTAAAAAAACTGGAATAATTGTGATTCTTCACCGGTTAAATGAGCATTGGCTTGCGGGCCTTTGCGAAATTTAACCACATCCGGGGTGTCATTATGGTCTTTACCCTTCAGATGCTCGACGGTATTGAGAATCATGGCTTTGCGATTGATCTTGCCTTTCATGGTTACCAGGTCATGGCTCCAGAGCAGCATTTGGGATTTGTTGACCCAGCCGTAATCTTCCGCCGATTCGCTGAATACTGTTTTATTAAAATTATCGTCTTTGATTATATGAATGTAATCACCCTCTTCTTCATAGACAAAAAAGTTGTCCAGGTAATGAATCTTCTGGAAGGCTTTTTCCATTTTTGGAGTGAGGTAAGTCTGGTTATCATCGCGATCGGAATATACTTCCCAGGGAATATTCATTCGCTCGCTGTCATCCACTTTCGTCAGGTCCAGTTTCAGGTCATCATCGGCTGCCGGCATCTGGTATTTGATCGGCTGATTGAGAGGTTTTTGGCCGGTGACGTTTTCCGCCACCAGATTTTGTGACAGTAACAGAATAAATAATACCGGGAATATTTTATAAAATACTTTCATTTGTCCTCCGAAAGTGATTTAAATTAATTGAACAGTAATATTATTGTTTTTCAATTGTTGTATAAGCGTTGATTGGTCTTTGCTTTCATTAATAAAAATGACAAGGTTATTATTATTAATTCCTAACTCCTCTATTTTGTCAACTAACTTATTGACGGCAAATTCCAAACGTTCCACATTGTCATCACTCAAAAAGATATAATACCGCGGCGCCAGTTTTGTTCCATATATTTCTTCATCATTCAAATTGGCATTGCTGGCAAATTGCTTGAAACTCTGTGTAAATTGCCCGATGGATTCCAGCACATTGCTGGTGCGTGGTACCAGGCGGTAGATTTTGTTGGACACAGCAATAATATTATCAGGATTGGAGTTGAATATTTTTTCGTAGCCATTGGTCACGTAGAGAAAAATACCTTCCGATGATTCTTTCTTTTCATTGACCCATTTTTCAAAAATTTCCGGCGTGACCTGTCCCTGGCTGATATCATATAAAATGGCCGGAAACTCACGCATTCTCTCTTTGAACATCAGGTCAAAATAGCCGGGAGATTCCACCACAAGCGTGTCAATCATATTGCCTTGCTTATCAAATATCGAAATACTCCCCTTTTTACTGTAAATATTGATAGGAAATTCGATATCATAAAAAGAAATACCCTGTTTCAACTCCATGGATGAATATTTTTCTTCCAGTCCGTATTGATTCTCTATATGCACAAAACCCGGCTCAAACATTGTCTGATCCAGGTTGACGAAATTCAACCGCAGCATACTCTTCTGCAATTTCAATTTGACTGTTTTATCCTGTATATCGATCAGTTTTTCCTGATAATTTTCATAACCGGGAATATTAATACTGATGCGGTAATCATCCATATGAACCTGCGGCAGGGTGGGAATTTTGATTTCCAGCAGATCGGGTCTTCCCTGTTCTGAGATATAGCGTGAATCAGGTAACTTTTTATCATTGAAATAGACCTCAATATTGGCCAGGTCGTCCCGAATGAAGGGTCGGAATTTATCATAATCCCGGGGATTTTGCCGTAATAAGGTGACCGGTACTTTGTAGCTTTTCGGCTCCATTTCCAGTACTTTATTATTTTCTAAATAGTTGAATTTCCAATGATCAAGCGTACCGGAACGAAAGTTATATTTTTCCGCGTGTTTCAAATATTTTCTGGGTAATTTTGCGATTTCCCGGCCATCTTTTTGTATAATGGGATAATTTTTATCCGCAATGGTCACGGACTCGACAATTTCAGAAACTTTTATTTCCGGATAGTCCTGATTTGCCACGACACGAACTTCAGGTTTATAATCAGGATCCAGTTTAACGCCGACTTTTTGTGAACAATTCGCCAGAAAAAACAGCGTCACTAAGACCAGCAGGGTTACTTTTCTCATTTAATTTTCTCCACTTTCAAAATATCCAATAATTTTCCTTTTAATCAGGACTACAAATTTAACAAAATGTTAATAGATTTCATAGGTAAAATGAATATTCAATCCTTCATATTAAGGTTTAAAACGAAGAAGAAATGAAGTTTGTTCCGCAGATCTAAAAACCTTGCGATCCGGCAGCTGCCGGACGCAATGATTGGTATACCTTCCAAAAAGTCCTTAAGTCAAGTTCACACATCCGGTGTCAGCAAAATTTTGTGATCGGTTGAGTGAACTTAACTCAAGGCCATAAACCTTGTAAATGGTTGGTGCATGTAGGTCAGAACACCAGTGCTGACGTGTTTGTTATTTATTGCTATAAAAATTGAGTTGCACTTTGAAAAAAGCCGGATCGGGCTCTAATTCCGACATTTCAACCCGCTCAAAATTGGCCGCGTCATCACCGATTTCAGTTAATTCCATTGTTGTGGATTGCTGATGCCAGCTACCGGAAATACCAAAAGAATTGGCGACCCGCAGTTCCAGACCGCCGCCATAGCGGAATCCCCAGCCCTGGTAAAATACACCGCCAATGGCTTCATCATCATATTTAGCATCCACTACCAAAAAATTATAGTTACCACCAACCAG
>CAYYMT010000117.1:7928-9131 GCA_964472715.1 uncultured bacterium
AGTTGTTGTCCGGAAGCTAAACTCACCCCATGAAAACTTTTCATACTATCAATAGGTGCGGGAGTATCAAGATCGTTAAACAATATATTTCCACTGGCGATATTTTCATTTATCTGCCAGAGGTGATTATTCAGTTCATCAACCTCTGTAGCAGTAAAATAACCAATGCGGAAAACACTATATTTTACAGTTTTTGGCTTTTCTACTTTTTTCTCAATTCTGTCGGAAATTTCCGGTGTTTTCTCTTCTTCTGCAGGCTTATGTGTTACGATCGGTTTTTCCACGATCCGTTCCATCATGACGGAAATCTCATATCGTTGTCCCTGCTCGATAAAATAAGTTTGTGAAAATGCCTTATATTGCTCTTTATCTACTTTGATGAGATATTTCTCATTCGGCGCTAATTCCAGTTCCAGGGGAGTAATTCCCTTAAATTCATTATTGATATAAACATTGGCATTAGCAGGTTGGGATTTTATGTTAAGAATTCCTGTTTTGTCTTCTTCGGTCAGGAATTCAGGCGCTTCTTCCTCAACCTGGCAGAGCTGTCTGGCAATTGCCGGAATTGCTTTCGTGAGAACCAGGCCCAGTGTTCCTTCCATATCAACGACGGCTGTTAATTCTATCCGGCTGGTTTCCATATCAATGATTCGGGCGCTGACTGTATAATATTCGCCGACTTTACTGACTGATCCGGCGACCATCTTCGCGACCCCGATCATGCGGCCGATCTCAATGGCGCATTCATCGGAAGTACAGTCGGAAAGTTGAAATTGCATCTCATTGAGAATGGTGTTCATTTTCTGCCGTTCCATCACTTCAAATTTATCATGTTGAAAAATCTCCAGTCGCAAGCGGTCAGTCAATGCTTTGGCTTCGCTTTCGGTAACGCCATTATTATCTAACTGTAATACTGCGATACCAATCTTTGGCTCTTCCGTATTTTCCTTGAATTTATCGTTCTCCTGTGCAATGATTGTGGAAAACAAAATTAATAATATTAAACATAAAATTCTTGTTAAGCGTAACATAGCGACCTCACCATTAAATTGATTATAAAATAGTTTATATCGGTTAAAATTTAAAGCAGAAAAAAGGATAATTGCAAAATAAATAAATAAACCTCCGAGGTCTCAAAGACCTGGGAGGTTTAAAATATCTCAACATGAATTGAAACTTCCCAGGTTTGGTAAACCTCGGAAG
>CAYYMT010000117.1:9231-10958 GCA_964472715.1 uncultured bacterium
GTTTAAAATATCTCAACATGAATTGAAACTTCCCAGGTTTGGTAAACCTCGGAAGTTTATTTATCTCATAAAATCCGCTTTTAGTTCCTCAGCAGATTCATTGTAATTCGCATAAACATCTTTGGTTAATTGCTGCAAGTAGGCGATTCTACTTTTTGATTTTGTGAAGTAGAATTTGAAAATTTCCGCTTTTTCTTCATATTTATCAGCGATCGGAAGCAGCAGGATCAACCGGTAAAGAATTGAAATGATTTCTGTGATGTAATTGGCCACATAATCGAACAATTCCTTATTTTTCTGTTCTTTCACAAACTCAAATAATTCGTAATAATTATCAATCCATTTGACAACTTCCGCATGCTCATCTTTGAACTTTTCAGCAGATGCATTTTTGAAAGCATCGAAATCTTCTTTCATGACATCGGCTCTGATACCGGCAATAGCCGCCACCACCTGAAGTTGTGTTGTGCCTTCGTAAATATTGGTGATACGGGCATCACGGGACAATCGCTCCACCGGAAAATCTTTCATATAGCCACAGCCGCCATGAATCTGTACCGCATCATAGGCTACATCATTGGCCATTTCTGTGAGAACAAATTTCGCCAGCGGTGTCAGAAAATCCGCCATGGCTTTGGCCTTTTTCATTTCCTGTTTAACCTTCTCCCCTTTGGCTTCTTTGCGTTCATACATATCCATATAATCAACCGCTAAGGAAGTCTTGTATAGCAACAGACGGGAGGTTTCGATTTCCACCTGCATATTTTTCAGCATCTGGTAAACCGCCGGCATCTGAACCAGGGCTTTGCCGAATTGCTCGCGTTCATTGGCATATTTCACCGCTTCTTCATAGGCCGCCTGGGCAACCCCCAGAGCCTGGGCGGAAACCGCCAGACGCGCGCCATTCATCAAAGACATGACATATTTGATAAGCCCGAATTTTCTGCGACCCACCAGTTCACATTCCGCCATGTTGAACTGCAATTCGCAGGTGGGAGATCCGTGAATACCGTGTTTGTCTTCGATACGACGAACGATCATATTATCATCCCGATAGCGTTCGTAGAGGAACATACTCAGGCCGCGGCCGCCTTTGGAGCCTCTTTCTGACCGGGCCAGCACCAGGGAAACTTCACCGGAACCATTGGTGATGAATCGTTTGACACCATCCAGGTACCATTTGCCCTCTTTTTCAATGGCTTTGAGCTGAACAGCCTGAAGATCCGAACCGGCATCAGGTTCTGTCAATGCCATGGAACCGCTGACTTCGCCTTTACAAAATTTCGGTAAAACGCGATCTTTCTGTTCTTCGTTTCCGAATTTATAAACAGTCACAGCAATATCCTGCAAACCGAACAAATTCATCAGACTGGCATCGGCCTGGGACACCATTTCCACGATTACCGTGTTGACAGTCACCGGAAGGTTCAACCCGCCATATTTCCTGGGCAATGTGCCGCCAAGATAGCCGGCCTCGCCGAGAACTTTCATATTTTCCTGGGTTTCCGGCGCCCAACTGACAACACCATCTTCAAGTTTTGCGCCCTGAAGATCCACAGCTTCTGCCCGGGGCCAGATGAAATTGGCACAGATATCACCGGCATTTTTCAAAACCATACTATAATAGCCGTGAGCTTCCTGCTCATTACTAATGGAACCATCACTCTGAAAATTTTCTTCCAGATCTGCAATGATTTCGGATATATCAAATTGCTTTAAGTAAAATT
>CAYYMT010000118.1:0-1837 GCA_964472715.1 uncultured bacterium
TAGTATTTGATTGTGGGCCCCCGGGGATTTGAACCCCGAACCGACGGATTATGAGTCCGGCGCTCTAACCGTTGAGCTAGGGGCCCGAAAAAAATACTTCATGCTCTAGAAAGCGGGCTAAATTTATACTGATTTATTATTATTCACAAGGAAAAATTACTGTTTTTTTCAAGGTATGCGGTCAGCTGAATGAACTCATTTAAGGTTAAAACTTCCGGCCGTTTGCCGAGATCAACCGGGCAATCGTCATGATTTTCCGGCAGAAGGCTTTTCAAAGAATTCCGCAGGGTTTTCCGGCGTTTATTAAAGGCCATTTTTACCACATGCTGGAGTTTGGTAAAAAACTCATAATCAGCCTGATCATTATCAAAAGCGATTGAAAAAAAAGTGGAGGTCACTTTCGGAATAGGCCGGAATACATTGGGCGATACATCAAAATGGATTTTTGGCCGGCCGAAATACTGACTGAGCACTGATAAAATGCCATATTCCTTATTCCCGGACGAAGCAGTGATCCGCCGGGCAAATTCCTTCTGTACCAGGAAATAAACCCCCTTAATATAATCAGCATTCTGATAGGCGATTTCCAGCAAAGGACTGGTAATATTATAGGGAACATTACCGGTATATTTGACCTTTTTCCCCGACTGAAAAATTTTTCTGAAATCAAACTTCAACGCATCGGCGGGGTAAAGGTGAAAATTATCATACCCGGAAAATTTATTCTGCAGATCTTCCATCAGATCATCATCCAACTCAATGGCATGGATAATAGCGCCGGATGCCAGCAAATACTCTGTCAAAGCGCCTCTCCCCGGCCCAATTTCAATTATTTCTTCACCGGGCTGCGGATCAATGGCAGCAGCGATTTTTCTTAAAATATTGGGATCAATGAGAAAATTTTGTCCGAGGCGTTTTTTGGCGTAAGGTTTCATTATGGAAGCTTAAAAAAGCGGTTAGCATTTTCTGTAGTGATCTCAGCCACTTCTTCAATGGACAGGCTTTTTAGTTCTGCGACCTTGTCGGCGATAAAGGGAATATTGGCCGGCTGATTGGTCTTGCCACGGCGGGGCTCCGGTGACAGGAAGGGACAATCGGTTTCCAGCATCAATTTCTCAATTGGTGTAGCCTGAACCGCTTGCCGGCCTTTTTTGTTATTTTTGTAGGTAATGTTGCCGGTGAAGGATATCATTAATCCTAATTCCACCATTTTTTTCGCATAATCAGCATCACTGCCAAAGCAATGCATAACGCCTTTTGTATACCCTGTCTTTTGCAAAATATCAAGTGTATCATCATCGGCCGCGCGATTGTGTATGATCATTGGCAGGTTCATAGACCGGGCCATTTCAATCTGCGCCGGAAAGAATTTCTTCTGCAGGTCGTGAGGCGAGTAATTGCGGTAGTAATCCAAACCGATCTCGCCCAGGGCGACAGTTTTTTCATGCCTGAGCAATCGCTCCAGTTCCTTTTGCCAGCCTTCTTTAGCATTTTCAATGTCATGAGGATGGTAGCCGGCGGCAGCATAAACATTGTCGAACTTTTCTGCCAATTTGATAGCGGCAAAGGAATTTTGAATATCAGTACCGACAACGATTATTTTGATGACATTGCTTTTTAATGCTTCGGCTATAACTGCTTCATGATTTTTCAGCAGCGGATTGTAATTTAAGTGGGCGTGTGTGTCGATGAATTGCATAATTGGCTTACTTTATGGTTGAACTACTTCGTAGTTAGTTTTTAGTTTTGTTTTTTCTATGGGTTTACACCCATAGTTATTATTGTTGAAGTCCTTCGGACTTGGTAAAAATTTCGTATCTTTCGCTTATTTCGTGGT
>CAYYMT010000118.1:1937-10929 GCA_964472715.1 uncultured bacterium
GTGGTAAAAAACTAACTGACTTTAGAGCCCGGTTTTATCTCACGGTCCGGTGTCAGGACAGCCAGTTTCTTTTTGTGGGAAGCGGCCAGGATCATGCCTTCGCTTTTAACCCCCCGGATCTTCGCCGGTTTCAAATTGGCTACAATGATCACTTCCTTACCGATCAGTTCACCGGGTTCATAATGTTTGGCGATTCCCGCTACTAATTGTCTTTCTTCGGAGCCGGCATCAACCGTGATCTTCAACAATTTATCAGCATTCTCGATTTTTTCGGCAGTTAAAACTTTGGCGGTTTTGAATTTGAGTTTCATAAAATCTTCAAAATCCACCAGGTCTTCTTTTTTCGGCTGTTGTTTCGGTTTTTGCTGCTGTTTTTGCTTTTTTACATTAATGCGTGGAAAGAGTGTTGGAAATTTCTCCAGTTCCGCTCCTGCTTTGAGTTGGCCCCAGTCAAATTTATTTTCATTACGATCAGAATCCGTCGGTAAAACCTTGATCAGCACATTCATTTTTTCCGGCATTAAGGGATGCAGCAGATTCGCGGCCAGGCGTAATCCTTCAGCAGATGTATAAAGCACTGTACCGGCGGCAGTTTTATCTTCTTTCACCAGTTTCCAGGGAGCGCGGATCTCCATATATTTATTGATGGTACGAACAAAATTGATCACTGCGTCTGTGGCTTTATTCAATTCCAGATCATCCACATATTCCCGGACAGTACCGGCCAGTTTTTTACCTTGTTCTACTATGTTATTTTCTTCATCACCGGGAGTGATAAATTCGGGGATTTTCGCATTGTAATTTTTTTTGATCAGGGTGGCGATTCGATTGGCCAGGTTGCCGAAATCATTAGCCAGTTCTGAATTATACCGGTTGATAAATAGTTCTGTAGTAAAATTAGCATCATTTCCCAGCATCATATCGCGAATGAGGTAATAGCGGACGGAATCGACGCCATAGGAATCGATCAGGTCAAGAGGGCTGACAATATTTTTCAAACTTTTAGACATTTTAGCTTTGTCCATCAACCACCAGCCGTGTGCGAAGATGGTTTTCGGCATGGGGATTCCCGCCGCTTTCATCATCGTAGGCCAGTAAACACAATGTGTGGTGACAATATCTTTGCCGATCAAATGATAATCCGCCGGCCACCATTTGTTGAATTCCGCGTCATCCCGGCGATATTTCACACCGGTGACATAATTCAGCAGCGCGTCAAACCAGACATAGGTGACATAATCGGAATCAAAAGGCAACTCGATCCCCCAGTTCAGGCGGGACTTAGGACGGGAAATACAGAGATCGCCCAGGGGTTGCTTAAGAAAACCCAGCACTTCATTTTTCCGGTGTTCGGGACGAATAAAATCAGGATTTTCATTGATATAATTGATCAGCCAATCCCGGTAATTACTCATCTTGAAGAAATAATTTTTTTCCTTAATATAATCGGGCTCTTTCTGATGCTGCGGGCACTTTCCATCTTCCAGTTCTTTTTCTGTATAAAATCGCTCACAGCCGACGCAATAGTAACCGCCGTACTCATTTTCATAAATTTCACCTTTTTCCCAAAGGTCCTGCAAAACTTCCTGAACCGCTTTTTTGTGATAATCATCGGTTGTCCGTATAAATTGATCGTAATTGATGTGTAATTTTACCCAGGCATCCTTGAAATGCACCACCATTTCATCGCAATGTTTCTGTGGGGAAATACCGCGGTCATCGGCTGATTGCTGTACTTTTTGTCCGTGTTCATCGGTTCCGGTGAGAAAAAAGGTGTTTTTCCCGAATTCCCGTTGATAGCGGGTGATCACATCGGCTAAAATTGTGGTATAAGCGTGTCCGATATGAGGTTTATCATTGACATAGTAAATCGGTGTGGTGACATAAAAATTATCCGTCGTACTCATGGTCATTCTCATTTTTTGTAGGTTGGCTGATTAACTTTACTTTTGCTTTGTATTCTATAAAATCAATATCTTCCATACTGTCGTCTTTCATCATTCGCAAGGTAACAGAAGATTTAAAAATATCGATCTTATCCAGAAAGTATTTATCCTTTTTATAACTCATGACTGAACCGTAGGGTGGAAATTCATCCAGAATCTGACGGTATTTGTCATATTCATAAAGAAAACAGCATTTCAGTTTGCCGCAGCACCCGGATATCTTGTTGGGATTCATGGGCAGGTTTTGTTCCTTGACGATCTGGGTGGTAACCGGTGAAAATTTCTCCAGATGATTGGCGCAGCAAAGGGTGCGGCCGCAGGAGCCGATACCATCCACCAGGCGTATTTCTTCACGGGGATTGATCTGGCGCATTTCAATCCGGGTTTTGAATTCCGAGGCCAGGATTTTCACCAGCTCCCTAAAATCGATTCGATTATCCGCCGTAAAAAAGAACATCAGTTTCTTACGGTCGAACTGATAAAAAGTATCCACCAGTTTCATATCCAGTCTTAATTTAGCCACTTTGCGATTGCAAAAAAGCAGGGCTTCCTTTTCCTTACGCTGATTGTATTTTAACTGGTTAAGGTCTTCAGTTGTGGCTTTCCGTAAAATCTTGGGCAATTTATTATCGAGTTCTTCAAAATATTTTGCCGGATTGATCACGGCCCGGCCGATTTCATGGCCGCTGTCGATTTTGACAACTACCCTATCATCATCCTGAAGGGGTAATTCAAGGGGATTTGCGGCATAAATAACCGTGGCATTGTCAAATTCTATTTTTACTTTTCTATTATATTTGGTTTCTATCATTTTATTTTTTTCTACCTATCAGTTTCTTTATCTTAAAAAACATGTCCGTTAAAGCGAGGTTAATATAGACATTGCGGGATATGAAATCAATACAATTATCAATTACCTGGTTGATACCAAAAGCGTCAAAATCAGGATAGTTAGCCACGAATTTATTCAGCGTTTCCCACTGATCAACATGGATCAATTCCTGTTCAGCCAGTCCCTGACGAACCATTTCCGCGTCACGGAACCAAAAATTTATCGAGGTCAGAACCTGGCGAAACATATCCGGTTCGGTTTTGTTGTTTTGGGCCAGTTGAGGCACTTTATCATAAATCTTGCGAATGCTCCAGCCGGCAATGGTGCGGATGATTTCCAGGGTCATGGTTTTGATCTTTTTAATATCCTGATCCATCAGGCTCAGAAGACTGGTCATATTCCCGTCGGCAAGATTGACCATCAACTGGACTTCTTCTTCGGAATAATCTGACCCCGCTAAAAAAGTTCGCACTTCATCATTGGAAAGCTTGCTAAAATAGAGTGGTTTACAGCGCGATTTGATTGTGGGCAGGATGCGGCCGATCCGGGAGGTTGTCATGATGATGGTGGTTTTTTTCGGCGGTTCCTCGAGAATTTTCAGGAATGCGTTTGCCGATTCCTTATTCATCAGGTCCGCGTCAAACACAACAACGATTGTCCAGCCTTCTTCCGGGGCTGAAAGATAAATATTTCGTTTGATATGGCGAATTTTTGAAATGGGAATATTGTTGGCCTTTTCCAGACGGATTTTATGGTAGGGATTTTTTGCCTTGCGGGCGATCTGTTGTTGTAATTCTTCAATTTGTGATGCTGACAACTTTGACACCGGGTCTTCATCCTTGACACTCCCCACCGCCGGCAGGGGGTAAACCAAAGTCAGGTTGCCATGCTCCAGTTTTTGCATTTTCCGGCAGGAACCACAGACACCGCAGGGGCGCTCTTCATCGGATTGACAATTGAGCATCGCGGCAAATTCCAAAGCAAAGCCTTCACTGCCGCTGCCTTCCGGCCCGTAAAACAAATAGCCATTGGCAATTTTCTGATTCTCAATGGCTTGCTGTAAAAACGCCAGGTTTTTATTTTGATCAATTAATTTAAATAGTCTCATACCTGTTTCTGCAACCAATCTTCCGGGTTAAGTTTTTTGTTGTTGTTCCATATTTCAAAATGGAGCAGGGCGCCGTCAAAAGAATCGGAATCGCCGATCTCAGCGATCTTGGCATGTCTGGCCACATATTGATCCTGGCGGACATTGACATTGTCCACGTGTGTGTAAACCGAGTAATAATTGTCGCCGTGATCAATAATGATGGTCCGGCCATACCCGCGAATGTAGGTAATGGTAGTCACAACACCGTCGGCTACAGCGATTACAGGCACACCTTTACGGGCCTTGATATCAATGCCGGAATTTTCCGTAATGGTTTTTAGTTTCGGGTGGCGATGCTGGCCAAAGCGGCCGACAACCTCCCCTTCCACCGGCCAGAAAAGTTTTCCCTGTTTTTCTCCAAAAGGAATATTATCCTTTTCACCGCGCAGGGATCGTTCACGGGCGATTTCAATGGCGCGTTTCTCTTTTTCTTTTTCCAGTTCCGCCAGAATATTGGCCACTTCCCGGGCAGCCTGTTCTTTTTCTTTTATTTTCTGAGCATAATATTTTTGATTCCGCTTGGCTTTTTCCAGCTGTCGGGAACGCAGAGTTTTTTGCTGCTTTAATTGTTTCGAAACACTGTTTTTCTCAGCGATCATCAGCTGGCGGTCTTTGATGTCCTTTTGCACCTGTGCTTTCAGAAGTTCGGTGGTACGGATTTTCTGTTTGATCTTTTCTTTGTTGGTTTTGTGAATGTCGTTGATAATGCGCAGATACTTATACCGGTAAAACGCCTGGTTTATATTTTGTGCTGTGAGCAGTAATTCCAGGTCTGAGTATTGGCCTTTTTTGTATAGATAGACGAATTGACGGGCGATTTGGCGCTTCAGGTCCGCGATCTTTTCCGAATTGTCCCGAATGGTTTGCTCATGCTCGCGAATCTGCTGCCGTTTTTCCCGGATTTCATAACTCAGTTGGTTCATCAGTTTTTCATTGAGGGACATTTGCTTTTCGGTTTTAGTCAATTCCTGAAGGAGGGTTTGCTCTTTGTGTTTATTCTTTTCCAGGTCTTTTTTAAAGGTCGCAATTTCCCCACGAATCTGCTCAAGAGCCTTGGACTGATCCTGAATTTTATTATTCAGATCACTCTGGGCCAGTAAAAGAGTCGTCAAAATAACCAGGGTTAATATTTTAATTAAATTTCCCATAGATAATGAATATTTCATTTGAGGGAAAATACGGAATCTTTTCTTGAAATTCAAGAAATAATGAATAAGCCTCCCGGTATGAATATCATTCGCAACCAGCCGGTTTCATAATAGATAATCCTTTTTTCCCAGCAATAATTCAGGTTATGCAAAACCCAACATCAATGATTCGCCACTGTTAATTAAATAAAAAATTCTGTTTGTGATTGGACATTAATTTTATTAAAGTGTAGTAAAATCAGTTGTTTCAGATTCATAATAATTTTTACCGGAATCAATAACAGGGAGTAAATTACACCGGCATGGCGCAGCGTTTTTTACTGAATTACCGGGCATTCATGACAATGAACCAAATCATAGATAAAATACTCAACCGCAGCATTTTAATCATTTTAATAGTGGCTGTTCCTATTAATATCACGACATTCCTTTTACTGTCTGAGCATCCGCTCCATATATTCCGGTATGTTAATCTGGTGCTGGGAATATCCATACTACTGCTCTTTCTCTTTCGTACAAAACTCAATATCCGCAGGAAAACCGGATTGCTCATTGCTTTTGTCCTTCTGCGTGGATTTTATGCTCTTTGTTTCGGGTTGCTCAATATCAGCGGGCTCTGGTTTGTGCTGGCCATTATTTTCACGTTGCTGATTTTTACTGACAGAGCGGCTTTTGGTATCTATCTGATTACGCTTATGCTGACAATTGCCACCGGTATTTCGATTGTAATCCAACTTCCCTGGTTTCCGGTTCAGCAGGGATATCTTGAATATGGCCCCGGCCAGGTGAGTATCAATATTATTCATTTTCTCCTGATCGGGTATCTCGCCTATTATATCATCTCCAATTTTATCCGGAATATGCAAGCAGAAGCCGAAGCGAAAAGAAACCTCAATGCACGCTACCTCAATTCCGTCATCACCACCCAGGAAAAGGAAAGACAACGAATTGCCGAAGACCTGCATGACGGACTGGCACCGGCCCTTTCCGGGGCAAAGCACTATTTCCAGGCCTACCAAGACGCCCGGTATCCGGAAGAAAAACAAACCATCGCGGACAAACTGGACGCTATTCTAAAAAACACAATTAAGGAGGTGACCCAGATCGCGCACAATACCAGTCCGATGGTACTAAATAAGTTTGGCCTGCAAGGTGCAATTGATGAACTGATCAACAATGCCCTTTATCTGTCCGGTATCACCATTGATTACCGGGGAGATGAGCTGCCTAGATTTGATAAGGCTATTGAATTGTCCCTCTACCGGATATTGACAGAACTCATCAACAATACCCAAAAACACGCCGGCGCGAAATCGATAACCCTTCAGACCAATTTTGACAATAGGTGGCTGACAATCCAATATGAAGATGACGGTATTGGATTTGATCGCAGTGATGTAGCCGGCCGGGGCATGGGCCTGCAAAATATTCAAAACCGCGTTAATGCGTTAAATGGCACCCTTGCTTTCCTGGAAAAGGAACAGTCAGGCGTTGTCATCAGGATTGAAATTCCAGTAGTAACCAGTCAACAAAAAGACGAAGAAACATGCGCAGCATAAAGATCACCATTGTTGATGACCATGAATTATTCAGGGAGGGTCTCGCCCTTGTATTGAGAAATATCGACGGCTTTGAGGTGGCCGCCATTTATTCCGACGGCCAGGCATTCATTGACAACCTTGAACAGAACACCGGCAAAGAAATCGTTTTGATGGACATCAAAATGCCCCGGCTGGATGGGATTCAGGCAACGGAGCAAGCTCTGAAAATCAACCCTGAATTACAGATCATCGCACTGACAGTTTTATCGGACATGTATCACTATCAACAAATGCTGGCTGCCGGCGCTGCCGGATTTATGTTGAAAAGCGCTGACAAATCAGAACTAAAAACGGCAATCTCAAGAATCCAACAGGGTGATAATTACTTTTCTTCAGAAATTCTATCCCGCTTCTCGGTGAAGCCGGAAGAAACCAACTTACTTTCTCCCCGGGAAACACAAATCGTTTTCCATATTTGCCGGGGATTCTCCACCAAAGAAATGGCTGATCATCTCAACATCAGCATCAAAACCGTAGAAACCCACCGGGCTTCCATTTTTAAAAAGTCCCGCGTTCGCAACGCCCCGCAGTTAGTAGTCTGGGCGGTCAAAAACAATCTTCTCCAAATCCAGTAATTCCTTCCAAAAATAAGGGTTTTCCCTGATTGTTTTAAATCACTATATTTACCTAAATTATATAAATAGTGACACAGGTCAGCACTGAGGGATTTTTAATGCCGGTTTAATATTTAGAAATTAAGGAGTTGCAATCTCATTTGCTATATTTTTAAATCCATCAAATTTGGAGAACAAATAGATGAAAGTCTTTAAAATTTTTTCTGTCCTTCTCATTTTTTTCGCAGTTCTTATTCCCGCTACAATTTACGTTGATTCTTCAGCAACCGGCACAGCGGACGGCAGCAGTTGGGCGAACGCCTACACAACATTACAACCGGCTATTGACGCGGCTTCCTCCGGTGACCAGGTTTGGGTGGCTGCCGGTACCTATTTTCCCACCAAAACCCTGGGCGGCACCACAGACCGGCACAGGACATTTCAGATGAAAAACGATCTGGCGATCTATGGCGGCTTTTCCGGCAATGAAGATCCCGCCGGATTTGATTTGGACAATCGTGATTTTTCCGCCAATGAAACTATTCTCAGCGGGGATTTTAACCAGGATGATAGCCTCTATATAACTGATGAATGGATTGTTAATATCGACAATAATTCAGAAAATTGTTTTCATGTCTTTAACCATCCGGCATCACTTAATCTTGACAGGACGGCTTTTTTAGACGGGTTTACAATTACCGGCGGTAATACATACGAATTAGATGCTGCAGAAGTAAGGGCCGGCAGCGCCATTTTGAACGATGACGCATCTCCGACATTCCAAAATCTTTTGATAACAGTTAATAATTCCAATTCGTATGTAATCCACGGCGAAGGAGCAATTGTCTATAATGGTCCCGGTTCATCACCAAAATTTGACAGTATTGAATTTTCTAAAAATCACTGCAGGGCCATGTATAATCTTAATGCATCCCCTGAAGTGACGAATACATCCATCAAAAACCATACAAACGGCACCGCCGGCGGTGGTATTTATAATCGGAACAGTTCCGCCATACTCAGCAACATCGAAATCGAATCGGTTTATTCCGAAGAAGGCGGCGGCGGTATTTGTGAAGATAATTCTACCTCCACTCTGATCAATGTTTCCATTATAAAAAGCAAAATTAAATATGGCAGCGGGGCCGGTATATGGATCAGGAATAACTCCACTACCTTACTTAACCATGTAATCGTCACCCAATGCCGGGCCTGGGCCGGTGGCGGCATATATGTTTCCGGAAATTCAACACCGGTCATTACTAATACGGAAATATCCAATAATTATTCTGCACAAGGTTGTTCCGGAATTTGGATAGAAGGCACCGGCACCGAAACTGAATTAACCAATGTTCTTATTGCAGACAACCACGATGACAATATGGGCTCCGGTGTTGCTGTATTTGATACTGCTCATGCCATTTTGAATAATGTCACCATTGCAAATAATTCGTGTAATAGCTGGGGATCAGGATTATTACTGGACACAGACGCCACAATAGATATGAATAATTGTATTATCTGGGGCAATAAAAATGGCGATGGCGACAGCGGCATGGATCAGTTAGCCATTATGAATGCGGGTGATATTGAGTTTGTACTTGATGAAATGGATCATACCTGTATCGATACATCTAATCCCGGTAATGATGCTAATAACAGTGCCATAGCTGATTATCTTGCTCAGGATTCAACCAATATTTTTCAAAATCCGCAATTTGCCGACTCTCTGTATGATCCGGTGCATCCCTTCTGCCTGAC
>CAYYMT010000119.1:0-10927 GCA_964472715.1 uncultured bacterium
TACCCGTCCATTCTGAAAATCATAAAGCATTTCCCGGAATACGGCATAGGTGACCAACTCATTCATATCAAAAACAACATGGACTTCTTTCATATAATCCGGAACATCGAAGTCCAGGTTTTCGTCTTCGGCTTTTAATAATCCTTTTTCATTGAATTTATTCAGGAAATCAACTTTTTTGATGGAATTTTTCGGGAAATAATGGACAGCGAATTTTCGGTCCATATCATGATATAAAAAGGGAATCTCCACATAGGATGTGTGATCACATTCCTCACAGTTAAAAAGGTTGATCTCACCGTCAAATACTTTGGTGCGGATGGCCTGGTCCAGGGTCACATTGACCGCGCTCCAGAGGGTTACTTTTTGCTGATGTGCGCAATTGGGACAGGTTAATTCATGTTGTTTTTTTATTGACAATGGTTACTCCTTTTGATTTTGCCAAAGCTAATAAATTGGAACGTTAAATGAAATAATTAAATTGGCATGTTTCATCAATGGCCGGACTGGAGCGTGGTATTATACTGGTACCGGTTCCCAATTTCTACTGGTTTCTACTGGTTCACTTTAGCCACGACCGGGAAAACCTCCCATGTTTTGGGAAACATCGGAGGTTATTACCGGCATACTACTGGACTACTGGTTCCCAAATTGCATTTGGGAACCGGTTCCGGAGCTTCGCGCGGATGCGTTCCCAAATACAATTTGGGAACGAGTGATGGGGGGAGAGGTGTTGTGGAACGGATGACTGGGATATGCTGTGGTGGAATGAGTGTTGGGAGGAGTGGTGGTGTGCTGTGGAATGGGTGATAGGGATGGGTTGGAAGGAGTCTTTGGGAATGTGAAGGGTATGAGTGTTTGGGGATGTGTGGTGGAACGCATGACGGGAAGGGTGTTGTGGAATGAGTGACGGGAAGGGTGATGAAATATGTTGTTGTATAGGTGATAGTATCATGGTTTTCAGAGTAGCACCACAATTTATTGTGGTGAACAAAATAAGTAATAAAACCGCCAGTAGGCTTCAGCCTACTTCCCAAATCGAATACAAGACGATCACTATATCCATGACCGGGAAAACCTCTCATGTTTTGGGAAACATCGGAGGTTATTACCGGCATACTACTGGACTACTGGTTCCCAAATTGCATTTGGGAACCGGTTCCGGAGCTTCGCGCGGATGCGTTCCCAAATACAATTTGGGAACGAGTGATGGGGGGGGGAGCTGTTGTGGAACGAGTAATGGGGATGTGATGTGGAACGAATGACTGGAATATGCTGTGGTGGGATGAATGACAGCATCTGGTCTCCTGACAAAGCCGGGGGAAAATGGTTATCTACCTGTTCAAAACGGCTTTGACTTTTTTGGCCAGATCGATATGAGTGAAGGGTTTCTGAATAAATTCCACATTGTCATCCAAAATACCATGCAATACTTTGCTGTCGTCGGTATATCCGGAATGAAAAATAATTTTCAGGTCCGGCTGCCGGGCTTTCAGCTTTTCGGCTAATTGGCGGCCGCCCATCAGCGGCATGATGACATCTGTCAGAACAAGATCAAATTTTTCCTGGGAATTTTCAAATATTCTGAGGGCTTCTTCACCATTTTCAGCGCTAACGACATTATAACCAAAAGTTTTCAGGTTCTTTTCAGTAATTTTTCTGACGGCCTGTTCATCTTCAACAAGCAGAATGGTTTCATTGCCGGTCAGGTCTGAGAGGTCAAAGTCCTGCTTTTCCAAACCTTTGATTTTTTCATTGACCACAGGGAAGTAGATTTTAAAAGTTGTGCCGATACCTTCTTCACTGTAGACGTAAATAAATCCGTTCCCCTGTTTGACTATCCCATAAACAGTGGCTAAACCGAGACCGGTGCCCTTATGCTTTCCCTTGGTTGTAAAAAAAGGCTCAAAAATTTGTCTTTGCGTCTCTTTGTTCATACCATAGCCGGTATCGCTAATGGCGATCATTACATACTTGCCCGGTTTTGTTCCGGCATGGTCTTTTAAATACTCTTCGCCAAATTCTTTTACGGCTGTTTCAATGGTTAATTTTCCACCGTCGGGCATAGCGTCACGGGAATTCACTGCCAGGTTCATAATGATCTGGTCCATTTGCCCCGGATCCATCTTGATTGGCTCAATTGTTGGGCTTAATAAAATCGCGATCTCAATATCCTCCCCTAACAGGCGGCGGAGCATTTTCATCTGATTATTGATCAGTTGATTGATATTAATGATTTCCGGTTTTACGATTTGTTTGTGGCTGAAGGCCAGTAATTGGGAAGTCAACCGGGCCGCTTTTTTGCCTGCTTTTTCAATCTCTTCAATTGAATCCTCCAGTCCCGGAGCCAGATCTTTTGTTAATATCAGTTCACAATATCCATTAATGACTGTCAGCAGATTATTGAAATCATGAGCAACGCCACCGGCTAATTGTCCGACAGCTTCCATTTTTTGGGACTGGCGCAGTTGTTCTTCCAGTTTTTTCCGTTGGGTGACATCGCGAAGAATCCCCTGTACGGCAATACCCTCTTTATAATGGATAGAGGTCAGGGAACTTTCCACATTTATTTTTTTTCCGTTGGGTTTTGTTATTGTAAATTCAATATTCTCTTGCTGATTTGCCGCTTTTGAAATATTTTCAAAAACCCTTGTCATTTTCTCCTGATACTCTTTATCAATTAAATCGATGAAATTAAAATCCGATTCAGAGATTTCATCCAGGGTCAGTTTAAAGACTTCTCTGAATTTCCGGTTGATTAATTCAAATTTGTCATTATAACACAGAAAAATAACATCCTGTGACTTTTCAATCAGATTCCGGTATTTTTGTTCACTTTCCTTAAGTGCCCTGTCATATTCTATATGGGCGGTAATGTCTCGCTGGGTACCCCATATCCTGTATAATAATCCTTGCTCAATTATGCCCACAGAACTGTTTGAGAGCCATATTTTTTCGCCATTAGCTGTTGTTTCCTGAGTTTCTTCTTCCTCTATCTTGTATCCTGAAATAATAAATTTTTGGTTGGCATTATAATTAACGGGATTTTCTTTATCACCGTAAAAGTAAGTAATAGGTTTGCCGGTCAAAGATTTGGTAGTTTCACTACTGTACATTTTTGCAAAAGCATCATTGCATTCCGCAAGATAGGCGTGATTATAAATAAATTGAATCTGATCATCGAGGGGCAATGCAATATCCAGTGGTTCATCCAGTTCAAACCGGTAGATACCTTCGCTGCTTTGCCGTATGAAGGCCTGATAGCGTTCTTTACTTTCTTTTAGTTGTTGTTCGTATTTTTTCCGCTCGGAAATGTCCCGCACAATTGTCAATAATCGTTCTTCATCTCCAAAATTTACTTTTCTGGAAAATACTTCAACAGCGACTTGTTCACCCTGCTTATTGATCAAAGGCCCTTGATAATTATATGTTATATTGGGCCGCCATTGCTGCCATTGATGTTTAATTTCCTCCTGATCATTTTCTTTTTGAAAAAGTTTGAAAATCGAGTGCCCGGTTAACTCATGTCTTGAATATCCCGATTGTTTTTCCGCAGCCTGGTTTATTTCCAATACCCGGCCGTTCAATTCATAAAGATAGATAGGGTCAATGGACTGATCAAAAAGAGCGCGATATTTTTGATAATTGATTTGAATGGATTGCTCGTTGAGTTTCTTTTCGGTGATATCCAGGTGAGTGCCGGCGGCGCGTACAGCATTTCCATTGGAGTCCCACTGCAATATTCGACCCCGGGTGAAAATCCATTTCCAGTTTCCCTGATAGGATTTCATTCGGTGTTCGGCTTCGAATTTAGCGGTTTCACCCTGGAGGTGTTTTTCCAGGTTTTGAGTTAATAATTTATAATCATCGGGATGTACCAGGGCGGTCCATTTGTTAATATCTTTATCAAATTTATCCGCCGGGTAGCCGAGGATTTCCAAGGAGCGTTTGCTGACAATGAATTCATCCTTTTCAATATCCCAGGTCCAAATTCCGAGGTCAGCCCCCATGAGCGCCAGGTTGAATAGTTTTTCTTTTTCTGATACCTCTTTTTTCAATCCGGTAAAGGTGGTTAAATCCCGGAATACCAGGATAATTCCCATATTCTGACCCAGAGTGTTCTGAAAAACAGTCCCGGATTCAATGATTTGGTATTCTTTTCCGTCTTTGGATATTAATGTTCTGCTTACAGGCTCACGCTTGTTTTTAATCGATTTAATTATTTCGAAATCCAAATTTTCTATAGGCTTACGCGTATGGGAGTCAACAATATTAAATATTTCGGAAACAGCTTTGTTTTTCGCTTTCTCAAAGGACCAGCCGCTTAATTTTTCAGCCATGGGATTCATGCTTTTTATTCTGCCGTGGATGTCTGTGGACACAACACCATCGCCAATTGAATTGAGAATTTTCTGACTTAACTTCTGGTTATTGATACGGGAATAATTTTTTTGCTTTATGAGATAAACAAAAAATAGAAATCCCCACATTACAGGAATAATCACACCAGCAAAATCTTCCACTACTTCCTCGTGAAATGGTACGCCTGTATTTTCCAGCAATAAACAAGTTGTATAAATGAGCAGGGAAACAAAGAGCACAAAGGTAACAATATTGATATCATTTTCCGATTTATGCCGGCAACCAAATAACAAAGCAAAAAGGGCTAAGATAAGTGCGACAATTGAAATAATATCTATGGCAATAAGTATTGACATCATTTTCCCTTTCGTTTAGCCAGTGTGATTTTCAAACTCCAGATAAAAAGAAATACTGAACTTAGTGCATAACTGATGTGTTCATTATAATTGAAAAAAGAATACCACAATAAACCTTCAGCAACTGTGCAGAACCACCCCCACAATAACAAATAAAAGGCCGCCAGCAAATACTTTTTGAAAGGAAGGCTTTTTGTTTGAGAATTGTAATAGATAATAAAGATCGCCACAAAGATACCCAACACAAGTGTGAGTATTTCATTTTCCTGATACATATTGATTTCCTCTCACAGAAAATGCTTTTTCATGTCTGAATTGTTGTTTATTGATAATCATTTGGAAATTAAAAATCATTTTAAAAAACATTTCTGATTATACCGTTTATTTTTTTTCGTAATCCATTTTTAACAGTGTAATATAAAGTTCCTGTTGGAGTTTGTCAAAATATTTTTTTCTAAATAGTTTCTTATCAGTAAGTTAATGTTTTATAGAATGTTGCTAGGAATTAAAAAATAATTGATAACATTTTTTTTATGTGTAAAGGGTAAATTTAAAGAGCAGATGTTTTTGATAAGTGAGAAAATTTTTTTTTGTTCCTGAATCTGTCCCAAAAGTCCCGTTGTAACTACCGGTTCCCAAATTGCATTTGGGAACCGGTTCAGGAACTCCGCGCGGATGCGTTCCCAAATACAATTTGGGAACGAGTGATGGGAGGAGGTGTTGTGGAACGGATGTATGGGCTTTGATTGGATGAAGTCTTTGGGGATGTGATGGGAATTGTGACTGGGATGTGTGATTGAATGAGGTGACGGGTGGAGTGATGAAGGTGTGCTGTGGAATGAGTGACGGAAAGGATGATGAAATATGTTGTGGTATAAGTGATAGTATCCCGGTTTTTCAGATTAGCACCACAATTTATTGTGGTGAACAAAATAAATAATAAAACCGCCAGTAGGCTTCAGCCTACTTCCCAAATTAAACACCGGACAATCACTTTAGCCACGAGCGGGAAAACCTCCCATGTTTTGGGAAACATCGGAGGTTATTACCGGCATACTACTGGTTCCCAAATCGAATACAAGACGAGCACCCTTTCACTGATGACCGGATTCTAAATATGGGGTTTGATATCCAAAAGCGGTGTTCCATCCAAAGCGTCAATGCCCTTGACAGTGATGATATTTTGATCGATGCTGACCAGTTCAACAATACTGAGTCCAATGGGATTGGGGCGCGATGGACTGCGTGTGGCGAAAACACCCCGTATTTTCTTATCAAAATGAGGAATCACCTGTAATTTGCTGCTGATAATCCGGTCAAGATGAAACAGTAAAACAATTTGTTCAAAGCCGGCCAGACCTTTGAGCCCTTTACTGTATTGATCAAAAATTTCGATTGTTGCTATGGCGTCATTAGAATAAACCGGCTGCACCGGTGCGTCACTTTTATCTTTGAAAGGTGAATGGATGATGCCAATGGGTGTGTAGTGTATTTTATTCATTTTTTTGATAATTTTACTCAACAAAATCTATTGATTTGTCAACTCATCAATAATTTCTAATATTTCAGATTTATATTCCGCCGGTGCCGCCACATATCCCCATCCTTTACTGGTTTGATATAATCCGTTCAGAGCGGAATCGTGATAACTTTGCATCCGGTGGGGTATGTTTTTGTCATTTAACACTTCTTCGAGATAGCCGGCCTGAATTTCATTGTCAATTACTGAAATTTTTTCAAATTCACTCATTGTTTCTCCTTAATTAAAACATCCTTCAATTTTCCAGTATTTCCCGTAATTTGGCGGAAATTTGCCGGATAGAAAAGGGTTTTTGGATAAAATGCATATCGGTTTCCAGTTTGCCCTCGTAAGTGATGATATTGGCGGTATAGCCCGACATAAAAATCAATTTGATTTCAGGATATACCGTCAGCAGCCGGGAAGCCAAATCCCTGCCGTTCATTTCCGGCATGATCACATCGGTAAGAAGCAGGTCGATATGTCCGGAATATTCCTTTGCAATTCTCATGGCGTCTGACGGTCTTGATGCTGAGAGCACGTGGTAGCCCAGACTTTTCAGCATTCGGACAGCCAGGTTTAAAATAGCCTCCTCATCTTCTACAATCAGGATTGTTTCATTACCGGGTTTCAGTTTTTCCGCAGAATGATTGGCTTTTTGCTGACCCTTGTCCTGTTTATGTTTCGGAAGGTAAATTTTGAAGGTAGTGCCTTCCCCCGGTTCACTGTAGACATTCACAAAACCCTTATTCTGCTTCACAATGCCATAAACAGTGGAAAGTCCGAGTCCGGTACCCTGACCTGTGGGTTTAGTTGTGTAAAAGGGTTCAAAAATATGGGCTTTGGTTTCTTTGCTCATTCCCTTGCCGTTATCAGTGACAGAAAAAGTAGCGTAATTACCCGGTATAAAACCCAGATGATGTTTGCAATAGTATTCGTTTAACTCTGTTTCATCGGTTTCAATGATAATTCTTCCGGTTTGTGAAATGGCATCCCGGGCATTGACCACCAGATTCGTCAAAATCTGGTCTATTTGAGCCGGATCGATAAAGACATGACCAATATTTTCTTTGGGCTGCCAGTCCAGTTCGATATTTTCTCCAATGAGTCGTATCAGCATCTTCAGAATTTTTTTGATTGCCTGGTTCAGGTCTAAAATTTGAGGCGTCACAGTTTGTTTTCTGGCAAAGGCCAGCAATTGTTTTGTCAGGTCGGCAGATCGTTTGGCGGCTTCCCGAATTTCATTAAATTCATCATAAAACCGGTCAGCCGGTGTAATTGTATGCAAGGCCATATCCGAGTAGCCTAAAATTACATTCAGCATATTGTTAAAATCATGGGCCACGCCGCCGGCCAGCCGCCCTACTGATTCCATTTTAATGGCTTGTTGTAATTGTTCCTGGAGTTTGCGCTGTTCATTTTCAGCTCTTCTTCTTTCTGATATATCGCGGCAAAGTCCCTGAATGTAATATTTACCCCCCATATCAACAATACTCAGCCTGACCTCTACCGGAAACTCACGACCTGATTTTGTGATTTGCCGGGCTTCAAAACTGACCGGCTGGCCGGGTATAAGTGATTCATAAAAAGCGCCGTCACTGGCCCGGTCATCATAATCAGGGTCTAATTGGCTGATATTCATTGATTGTAATTCTTCACGGCCGTATTCGTAAGTTTTGATAGCGCATTCATTAATATCGATAATATTGCCGTCAAGGTCATGAAGGATCAGGCAGTCTGCTGATTGCATGACCAGGGTCCGGTATCGATTTTCACTTTCCTCCAGGGCCTTTTCAGTTCTTTTACGCTCAGTAATATCCTGAACAATGATCAACAACTTATCCGGTTTTTCTGAATCTTCTTTTATTGGCACACCATAGTTGGATAATTTCCGGCCCATAAAATCAATTTCAAAATAGGCTTCCTGTCCATTCCAAATCTTCTTTGCGTGGGTAGACAGTTCGTCCCACATATCAGGGAAAACTTCCATAATTTTTTTACCGATCAGATTTTTTTTATCCACGCCAAATTGGTTCAAAGCCTTGCCGTCTACAGCCATATATTCATAATCGCGGTTAATCAGAAAAAGCGCGCCATTAGGAAAATTTTCTGCTAAAGTTCGATAAAGGCTTTCGCTTTTGGACAATGCCTTTTCATACCGGTTTTTGAGAACCGCTTCACCGATGATCATGGCCGTGGTTTGCAGACGTTTTTTGGCAATTTCGATCAGGAAGGGCGGACGTATCTGATATTGCGCGGCTTTTTCTTTTAATGTTTCCACCGGAACTTTATACCGGGTTGCAATTTTGGTCAATATAGCTTCTTCTTTGGGAGGTGCGCCATAACCGAAATTTATAGCGCCCACCACTTCATCTCCGGCATAAATCGGGACTGCATAGAGTCGAATACCGCCGGGGCATTTTATATCAACCGGAGCGCGGTTGACCATTGTTTGTTTAGAGGCGGAATTCCAACAGGATTCATGACAGAGCCATTTGCCGCTGTTCAGAGCGTCGGCATTATCATCAGTGTTGCATAATTTTCTGGAAGCGCTATCCAAATATGAACACCAGTCAGATGACATAATTCCCAGGGCATAGTCGCCATTTTTTTCATAAACCGCGCTGGAAGTTTCCAACATATTCAAAAAGTCGCCGACCAATTCTCTGAGGGTCTCTTTGCCAAGAGCATCCTGTATTTCACGGTCAGATGCAATCTCCGCAAGATCACCATAAACCGGTTGGTTATTCAATGGATCACCGGCACTGATCCGGTTCGGGGAGAGCATCCACTTGATTTTTTCCAGGTCCTCTGTGGCTTTTTTACTTTTGGTTATATCAATGGCCACAGCATATATCAGCCCCATTTCCTCATAGGGTTTTATCAGCCAGTTGAGCCATCGATAGTGACCTTTTTTACTACGGCAGCGATTCTCAATATTTATGATATTGCCATTTTTTTGAACAAATTGTTCAATCCTGGCTTTGGTTTTTTTTACATCTTCCGGATGAATATAGTCATAAATCGATCGATCAATAAATTCATCTTCGTCATAACCCAGAACTTTTTTAAACGCCGGATTGACAATATTGAAACATGAATTTTTCATCTTCAAAACAGCGATCATCGCCGGTGACATTTCCATAATTGCGGTTAATTCTGCTTTCGCTTCTTTTGATTTTGTAATATCCTGCACGGTTCCTCTCAGGAAGTGTCCCTTGAGGCCGCGTTTGGGTTCCGGTTCACAAATTGTGTGGATCCATTTAATTTTACCCGATGGTAATTCCAACTTAAGCTCTAAATCATAGGGTTTGCCCTGGTATATGGCCGCAGAAACCGCCTCTGTAAATTTCTTCAGCCATTTGCCATGCACTATTTTTTTATAGTCTTTAATAGTGAAAGGGCCAAGTCTTTTATCATGGTCGTAAATATGATACATTTCTTCAGACCACACCATAAGGCCGGCCGCCGGATCCATAGACCAGTTGCCGATGGTAGCGATCTGCTGAGCCAGCTTCAGTTCTTTATTTTTGGCAGTAATGATATCCTGGGATTTTTGAATTTTTTCCAGGCTTTGGGCCAGAGTTAAATTGCTGAAACTCAGTTCAGAAATAAATATGGCAAGTTTGGAGTATAACTGCATCACATTTTTAACTTCGGAGCGGGACCAGCGGGGAACTTTGTCCAGGGCGGTAATGTATTCTTTCTCGTCAAATCCGTATTCTTTGGCCTGCCGGCGAAAAAGATCATAATCCGGTTTTTCATCCTTGTAAAAAAACTGGCCCAGAAATATATTGCCGTACTGTTTGCCGGCGATAATGATCGGGGTGGATAAATCCCAGAGATTGTTTTTGCATTTATAGGCTTTGACCCTGCCCGCATTAAGACTGGTTGTCAGTTCAATATCACTCTCAATACAATTTTTGTTGGTTTTAGGATGAATCCGATGGAATTTTGTACAGATTTCCTGCCAGCCCCTGGAGACCAGAATTTTGCCATTCATATCAACAATGGCAACACCAAACTGTGTGATATTATAAAAATCATCCATAATCTTTTGTAATTCGTTAATATTGATGATCTCTTCCAGTTTGAGATTAGCGGATGTTGGGGCAGAGTTTTTTTTGATGGGAAATATTACCTCAGATGCTGAATTGAAGTTTTTCTGACGCTTTGATCCGGGCCTCATGATTTCTCCTTATATTGCTCAACATGCAAAGTTTTATTTGCTATCTGACAATTTTTTGGAAACGATGTCAGAAACTGATAAGTTACATCCTGGACATGAATTTAAATTTCTCTATGGCAAGAAGAAAGTTTGATCCAATTCAACTATTCATAATGCTTTAAGAATAATTAAAACTTGATATTTTTTAGAAATTATCCATGAAAAAAGAATAACAGACAGCCTGTATGAATAGAATATGAATTTTTATGGGGAAATAAAAGAAATATTCAGTCAATTTACTAAACCCACAGGTGAAAAAGTTTGAAAATTTGGTTTTAATCGATTGAGCATCATTTGATTTAAATTTCATCAGTCGGAAACAGAGGTTCAATCTGGTATTTTTCAATATCTTTTTCCATGGTGGCATTATCGGGCCTTTCATCCATAACTGATGCTGCCTTGAGTACTGTTTCCAGCAGCTGAATGTCACCAACGGTATTAAGGAAAACATTGGGATTTCCC
>CAYYMT010000120.1:0-10669 GCA_964472715.1 uncultured bacterium
TAGTGACCCCCTGCTTGTAAGGCAGGTGCTCTAAACCAACTGAGCTAAGCCCCCGTTATTCTTCTTTATTAAAAAAGCGGTGCAAATTTACACCGCTCTTTTTTATTTTGCAAGATTTTTTATCTTAAAAAGCCAGTTTTAAAACATCTGACATTTCCTTGGCGAAATGGAACGTCATTTCTTCGCGAACTTTTTCCGGTATTTCTGACAGATCCTTTTTATTTTGATCGGGCAGGATAACCGTATCCAGGCCGGCGCGTTTGGCCGCCAGCACTTTTTCTTTGATTCCACCTACCGGGAGGACTGCTCCGCGCAGGGTTATTTCACCGGTCATGGCAATATTTGTTTTCACATGCTGTTTGGTTAGCAGGGAATAAATTGCCGTCAGAATTGTGACACCGGCAGAAGGGCCGTCTTTAGGAATTGCCCCCGCCGGCACATGGATATGAAAATCCATTTTTTCAAAGAGCTCTTCCTTAATTCCCAATTCTTCACTATTGGATTTGATGTAACTCATGGCGGCTGCTGCAGATTCTTTCATTACGTCGCCCAGTTGGCCGGTTAATTGATATTTACCCTTGCCTTTCATTCCGGTACATTCGATAAAGAGGATGTCGCCGCCAACCCGTGTCCAGGCCAGGCCAATAACCACACCCGGTTTGGAGGTGCGTTCGGCAATATCCAGGAAGAATTTCTGTGGTCCCAGGAATTCCGCTATTTGTTTTTCATCCACGACAAACTTTTTGCGGCGTTTGTCTTCCGCGCGGATAGTGGCCACTTTACGGCAGATATTGGCGATTTCCCGTTCCAGGTTTCGAACGCCGGATTCCCGGGTGTAATACCGAATGATCAGGCGCAGAGCGTCATCTTTAAAAATAACTTTAAGAGTAGAGAGACCATGCTCCTTAATTTGTTTTGGCACTAAGAATTTCTGGGCGATATTAATCTTTTCTTCTTCCGTATAGCCACTGAAGTCGATGATCTCCATTCGGTCTTTCAGGGCGGGAATGATCGGGTCTTTCAGATTTGCTGTAGCAATGAACATCACTTTGGAGAGATCGTAATCCACTTCCAGGTAATGGTCATTGAAAGTTGAATTCTGTTCCGGATCGAGAACTTCCAGTAATGCCGAGGAAGGATCGCCGCGGAAATCAGACCCTACTTTGTCAATTTCATCCAGCATGAAAATGGGATTGCTGGAACCGCATTTTTTCAGGCTCTGAATAATTCTGCCGGGCAAAGCGCCAATGTAGGTGCGCCTGTGGCCGCGTATTTCCGCTTCGTCCCGTACACCGCCCAAAGAGATACGAATGAATTTTCGTCCCATTGCCCGGGCAATGGAGCGGCCAATAGAGGTCTTTCCGACACCCGGAGGGCCGGCAAAACAGAGGATCGGGCCTTTGGACATTTCCTCGCCGTCCAGTTCTTCCTTGAGTTTTCGCACGGCCAGATGTTCGACGATTCGCTCTTTGACCTTGTCAAGTCCAAAGTGGTCATCGTCCAGTGTTTCCCGGGCATTTTTTATGTCCACATTATCATCGGTATAGTCCGCCCAGGGAAGTTCCGTGATCCATTCCAGATAAGTTCTGGCAACGGTATATTCCGGTGAGGCCGGCGGAATCCGTTCCAATCGCTTCAGTTCTTTTTCCGCGACTTCACGGGCTTCTTCAGTGAGGTTAATGGAATCGATCTTTTCTTTCAGTTCATCAATTTCCACTGAGCCTTCATCTTCGCCTAATTCTTTTTTGATCTTTTTCAATTGCTCACGCAGGAAATATTCCCGCTGTGTCTTGGATATTTCGTCCTGAACTTCGGACTGGATCATTTCACCCAGTTCAATTCGCTGAATTTCGCGATTGATAATAATGGTGGCTTTTTCCAGCCTGCTATGAATATCCAGTTCTTCCAGAATGCCCTGTTTTTCATCTACGGAAACATTGATCAGCTGCATAGCGCGGTCTACCATACGCCCGGGATGTTGAATATTGGATAGAATGGATTTGTGTTCCTCACTTAAATATGGGGCAACATTGATCAGTTTTTCGTAAACTGTTTTCAGGTTTGATACCATTGCATCGATTTCAATGTTCGGCTCATACTGTTCATCCAGAGGACGAACAATGGCGGTAAAATAGGGGGTTGTCTGTTGATATTCATCAATAACAGCCCGTTCCAATCCCTGAACGATGGCGCTTTTACTGCCGTCAGGCATGTTGAATACTTTCAAGACCTGAGCAACAGAGCCGAAAGTAAACAGTTCGTCACTGGCAGGGTCTTCAAGAGAACCATTTTTCTGAGCCACAACTGCAATTTTCTTGTTGTTTTCCGGCAGGTCTTCAATCAGTTGTAATGATTTTTCTCTGCCGATGTAGATAGGAATCACCTGTTGTGGAAACAGTACCGTATTACGCAGGGCCAGAACCGGTAACAGTTCTTCCGGCTGGGTACCAGGTTTATTTGATTTTGATGTCATTCGATAAAACTCCTTAGTCGTTATCTGTTCGTTCCGCATCTAAGCGTTTTAATAATCTTAATACACGATAGGAGACCATATAATCTCCCTTTTTGGATATATTGGCAATCGCCGGAAACAGGCCGTCACTGAATTGTTGGTCCATTAACCAGTCGATTGCTTTATTAAAAATTTTATGATCATAAAACTCCGGCAAAGGCGCCAGGGTTTCTAAAAATCTCAGTGTGCCGCCGCGAAAGAGGCCCTGGTCATTAAAATTGGGTAATAAATAATCCCAGGCATTGGGTTCGGGAAACAGGCTGGGTTTTTCTGTATTGAGGTAATTTTTCAGCAGAAATTCCGCTCCTTTTTTACAGATGTCGGAATTTTTTAAGCGTGTGTGATGGCTGAAAGCCTGTACAATCACCATGGTGGTCCAGACACAACTTTTAATTTTATCATGGTCGCTGTCTTTGGGGATCATGGTAGAACTCAGCCAGCCACCGTCCCGGCGTTGTTTTTTACTGATCCAGCGGTAGCTTTTTTCTACCATGGGATTTCCGGCCAATCCAAATTTGTTTAATAACAGCAGCGCATACCCGTGATGATGGAGCAGGAGTGGAAACTTGCCATCGGCTTTCTGAAATTTGATCAAGGCGATCAAGCCCTTTTTCACATGGTCATTTTCCAGGTTTTCCCCATAGTTGTAGAGACGGGTCAGGTTTTTTAATTGCTCGAGGAAAAGCATGGCTTTGTGACGTTCTTCAATGGTGTAATCACTATCCGTGGGCCAATATCCTTCTGCGTCCTGTTCCGCCAGCAGTTTTTGTCTTTCCGGGTCAGCTATGACTTTGGCTCTGACCTCTTCGATCAAATCCTGTTCCCTATACCGGAATTGTTTCAGGGCAAGATATTTAACATTTGCCGGTGCGCGGTCTAAAATAACAGGCAACGGGTCGACACTTAGTCTGTTCATAAATTTTTTTGGATTTGACATTTTTTCACTTCTAATTTTAATTTCGGTTTTCAAAAAGTTGTTCAATATTTAAAGTTTCCCAATTATTTGTTTAAAAGCAAGTTTATTATTTTCTTGGCTTCAATGGCCGATATTTTTAATTAATTCACTTAATTCGCGGTAATTAGCGGCATGGTAATCAGCCTTATTCAAATCACTTGCGATGAAACTTGTCAAAAATCCAACCACTTTGGAGCCAGCACTCTTTGCAGAAACCACGCCATTGACAGAATCTTCTATCACCAGCATTTCAGTGGGACAAATTTGCAGTTTTTTCGCCACTGACAAGTAGGGCGCCGGATGGGGTTTATGGTGATCAACATCATCGGCTGTCAGGATCAGATCAAAATCCCTGTTCACCCTTGTATTTTCAAAAATCCAGTTTAGTAAAGAGGAGGATGTGGAGGTGACCAGTGCTGATTTATAATCATTTTTAACCGCTTTTAAAAAATCCTGAAAGCCGGGAATGTAAGCCAGTTTTGCACGGAATTTTTGCTTTAATATTTTGTGGTCCACTTCCGCCAGTTCTTCTTGTGTCACCTTGAGGTTGTACCGTTGAATGAGAGTATTAAAAAAATCTTTGGCAGTTAATCCTTTGAAAATCTGCCAGTCTTTCTCACTGACTTTTATGCCATATTGTCTGAATAATTCCTGGCCGGTTTCTTCATACAGGTGTTCTGAGTCTACCACGACGCCGTCAAAATCAAATATAATTGCTTTTATATTTTTCATGGGATTGGTGGTCTAAAGGAGAGCGTGTCGGTTTAAAAATTGCTGTAGGGACCGGGCGTTTTTGTATTGATGGGCAGTAATACCCAGTTTGGCGGCAGTGGCAATATTTTCCTGAAGATCGTCTACAAAAAAGGAGTTCTCCGGAGCGGCATTCACTGTTGCCAGGGCTTTTTTGTAAATTACAGGATCCGGTTTTCTGTGTCCCATTTCATAGGATAAAAAGAGATGTTCAAAATCTTTGAAAATATCAAAGGCTTTCTGAATTGCGGTAAAATGAATTTTATTGGTATTGGACAATAAATAGAGGTGGTTTTTCCGGGCTAATTGCGGAAGCAGATTGATTGTACCTGGGATCGGTGCGAAGCCGTGTTTCCAAAGCGCACACAGATTTTCAAAATCGAAAATCTGTGTGGCCTGGTTTAATTGATGAATATACCGATCCGTTGAAATGGCGCCGGTTTCATAGGCTTTTTCCAAATCCCAGTCGATGGCGCCCTCAACATCCGATTTGTCTTTTTTTAACAATTCCGCAATTTTTTTTATGACAATATCCTTTTTTACGGTAAGCAGGACATTACCCAGGTCCAGAAATAAGTGTTTTTTCATTTATTCCACGACTAGTTCTGTTTTCATTTCACCGACTTTGTTGCCCAATACATCTTTATATACGGGATTGTGAAAAGTATGTAATTTTTCCAGTTTTTTGCTGTCCAGCACTTTCAGATGGCGCAGGATTTCCAGGGCCATTGAGATTGCGGCTTTTGTATTGCCGTCGATTGCTTTTACCACCAGATTGACGGCATTGGATTTCGGTGGTTTTACACAAAGCGCCACCAGGCCGTTGGTCCCGGATTTCACCAGGCCGTTGCCTTTCATCAATTTGATGAATTCCGTATCAAACTTACCTTCGCCAGCCATCATTTCCGGATATTCTGTGATCACCTGAAAAATTTTTGTGAGATAGTCATCAGAGCCGGTAATCAGTTTGTTATACATTATGGTAATATTTTTTAGCGGCAGATAATAGGTGTCAAGGCCGGAATTATCGGTTTCTGTCAGAATTTTATCATGTTCCGAATATTTTTTAATGGTTGTCAGATTTTTGGTGTGAATATGTGAAATGGCGCGAATATAATCCTTGGGGTCTTCATCAATACTTTTGGCCAATACTGCCATGCCGGCATGAAGACCGGAGTAGATATTATGTAATTGTGACGGGCGTCTGCCCTGAATTGTCATTTTTTCAAAAGTGGCTGAATCTTCCGGATTCTGAATTTCACACTGCAGGTCATTGATGTTCAGGTCAATTTTTTTCAATAGGCTGTGGATCATTTCAGTGTGCTCGTTTTTACCGGAATGGGTGGCGCAGGTGACGGCCAGTTCCTCATCGGTAAGATTGAATTTTTCATCAGCTTTTTCCTGAAGCAGGGTTATGGCTTTGAAAGGAGCCGCGGTTTCCTGGGTAAAAACCGGTGTGTCGGGATTTCCGGCGGAAAATAGTTCTTTTCCTGTTTCGTCGGTTACAAAGGCATATCCCAAATGAAAGGATTCTACTACCGGACCTCTGAATATCTTTGTTATCAATTTCATTATTTAACTCCTTTTATGTTAATTAGTTTTAATTATTCAAACCTCCAATTTTAAAAAAAATTGGTGACTTTTGAAACATTTTAATTTATTGATACGGGCTTATTCTAAAAGTTTGGATGCCGGTAAAATATTAACTTCCGCCAGTTCGCCGGATTCCTGTAAATAATTGATCGCGCTCAGGGTTTCGGGATTGGCATGTCCGGTAACAATGATCTGTCCGTTTTCCCGGGCATATTTGATGGAAAGGCGTAATTGTTTGATAATGGCTCCTTTTTCACGGACATTATCCAGAAAATAACGGCGTTTTCCGGTGGGAACATCATTGATCAGGCAATTTTCATACACCACACTCAAAGGAGAGGTTAAACTATCAATAAAATATAATTGTTTATGTTTCAGCGCTTTTACCAGCGGTATGACCACATCAGGCTGAGTTGTGGCGACGGAACCCATGTGGTTGTTCATACCCACGGCATTGGGGATATTGTCAAAAGCCCTGTTTACCCGCTCCTGAATCTCATCAGCAGAGAGGTCATTTGATAAAATAAACCGGGCTTCCCCGTTATTCAGGTGTTCCTGGTCAGAAGCCATAGGCATGTGGATGATTACCTCTTTGCCATTTTTTGCGGCTTGCCGCGAGGTCCAGCTTGAAAACCGGCGTCCGGGTATGATTGCCACGGTGATGTCAATATCAAG
Source organism: uncultured bacterium (assembly GCA_964472715.1). GTDB lineage: Bacteria > Fidelibacterota > UBA2242 > UBA2242 > JAFGTP01 > JAFGTP01. The sequence goes on from CAYYMT010000120.1 coordinate 6,486, forward strand.
TTCCAGTAATTTTTGGACCGTTCGTCCCGATGAATATCCAAAATCATCGATGATGATGGCCATCTTTGCGGTTTTAACCGGTTCTGGCGTTTTTGTATTTTGTGTGGTGATCAGATGTTCTTTGTCACCGATAGATCGCTCGTTGAGCACAATGATATTACCCACATGTTTGTATTTATAAAGTACGCGGTAGCTGAATCCCTGGTTTTTTGGAAAAACCGTCAGTTTGCCCGCCTGTAATTTATGTTGCTCCAGAACCTGGCGAATGGGCTGCAGGATTTTTTCGCTGACTTCATTGTAAGATAGTTTGTAGACAATGGTGTAATCATCCTGCTCTTTTACCGGTTCATGGAGCCGCAGCCCATAATAATGAAGGGAATATTTCACCTGGTTGATCAATATATCTTTTCCTTTGGAAACTGTGGAAGATGTATTGGCAGATTTTTCATTATTACCGGGGCCGGCAAACAGCAACAGAGTTGATATTAACAAAAATCCAAGAATAGAATAGGTGTAAACTGACCGGGTATTCCGGTGGCAACCGGGTTGATATATTTTGAACACATTTTTCATTCGTCAAAGATACGAAAAAAGCCTTCAAAAAAAAAGCAGGATTGTCACAGAAAAATTTTTAAAAAAGTTTCTATTTATATTGCATAAAACATTTTGCTGAATTAAATTTTCGGGCATTTTGAAATCATGGCGGGATAGCTCAGTTGGTTAGAGCAGCGGAATCATAATCCGCGTGTCCGGGGTTCAAATCCCTGTCCCGCTACAAATCTAAAAGGTCATCCATAGGGTGGCCTTTTTTTATGTCAAACCAATACGATGAAACTATGGTTTTGTAGATTAATCAATTGAATATCAAAAATTTTGAAAATTATGAATTAGTTTTCAATAGTATTGCGAATTCGTTGCAACATTTCATAAAGAAAATTCCGGATATTACCGGAACAAATCCAGCAGCAAAGATTAAATAGATTAAAAAAAGGCACATCAAAATGATCAAAAGAAAACTCCTGCTTCTGGCAATCGTAACCCTGTTTTACAGTAATTGCGACATTCTAAATCCTGAAGAATCAGACTTAACCGCTATAAACAGCAAAATTCTTTTCAGGGTAGAGGACCTTTGCTGGAAGAATGGCGCTTATGAACCGGGTATTTCAATATATATGGAGACAGCGGAAAACTATCCCTGCTGCAATTACTGGATTGAAACGAAGGAGCGGATCAGAAATAACACACTACATGTGAAGATTTTTGGTGTTGATGAGACAGATTTTTGTGCCAATGCTTTTGGACCTGCCAGGCAGATTTTGGGCTTTGAGCAACTTCAGGGCAAATATTTGTTAAACTTTCATAATGTCAGACAGGGTGATCAGTATGAACTTGTTATCACCGATTCTTTGATATCCTTAACGCCAAAAATATCCAGATTTACTGAAGCCGAATATTTTAAACTATGGCGACGTCCGAAAAATTCTTTTGCTATTATTTGTCATGCAAAAGAAGATTCCGCTTTATTTAAAGGATTTTTGGATACTTTGTCACAAGTCATTGACATGCAAGAGTTCCGTTTTCCTGAAACAGGAGAATTATCCTACCCTTCTGAACGCCACCGACATCATACTGTTAAATATTTTAAATATGAAAAAGAATCGGATTTTTATTTGATTAGGCCGGTTTTAAAAGCATACAAAGAGCAAAATTTTGATGAGCCTAATTCTATTACTATTATCAATTGGATTCATGAGGTGATTTACAGTTCATACCTATGAATCTTATAGGCTGCTTTTTTATTATTTGATAAAAAATTACAAGGCTGAAAATCCGTGGTGGTTGCCACAAATTTTCAGCCTCTTTATTAGCAAGAATGAATTAATATCTAGCGTCGATGACGGCGTGGGGATTTTCCCCATCGTGACACGTCACAGTCTCTTTTCCTATCAAACCGGTTATATCTGCTGTGACCCATTTTTGCCCGGATCATGGTTCCTAACTTTTCTCTTTGTTCTTCGGTCAGTAAACTGCGTATTTCCACGCGCTGTTTCATGCGGGCGGTGAAAAGTTCGCTTCGGGTATCATTGACCTTTTCTATAGCCTTGTCCAGTTTTCCGCCGGTCACTTCGTCAGCCATCAGTTCATGCAATTCCAAACGGGCCAGTTTTAATTCCGCTTCCATCTTGATCTGATCTTTTTTAAAAGCTGTTTTAATGTCCTGAATTTGTTCTTTTTGTGTGTCTGTCAATTCAAGTCCTTCCAGACAAACATCCGCTTTTTGATAGCCATGATGTTTTTCCATTCCCTGAGCTGATAACAGCATCGGAATGATGAGGGTTAAGATTAAGATTGTTTTTTTCATTATTTTCTCCTTGGTTTGTGGTGTTCTCTGAGGGCTTTGAGCAAGTGTGATTTGAATCGCGAATCAAATACAATGTACTTTACCCGCTGCCTGTTTGTTAAGAAATCGATTTCTTGAATAAATTTTAAATTTTCGGTTTTGATTTTATCATCAATTTCACGCATCTCTTTGATAATCTTCTCGATCTCACGGTCAGAGGGATTATAATCTTCCTCTTTTGTTTTGTCATAGAGATCGCGCAAAAGTTTATGGTGCTCGCGGACAATCCTGTATGTCTGCTTATCATGTTCTTTTAGCAAGGGGAAAAATTTTTCCGCCTGCTCCGGTGTCAGATCCAGAAATTCGGTCATTTTCCAGATTCGCAGCTCTTCGATTTTCTCCCTTCTGTCTTTATCCCCCATATCGTGATGCCGCGGAAACTGGGCGGCAGCAAAGGAAAAAAGCATTAGGATAATTATTAGTAAGTGGTGTGCTTTTATTTTCATGATCAACTCCTTTATAACTCTGTTGATTCGATATTTTTTAAAATTTGTTTAAATGTATTATCATCCAGATCGGCAAATACGTCATCAATATTTTCCGATTGGTAAGTTTTAGTGTTTTCCAGCAGATATTCCCGTGAGAGGGTGAAATAATTATCCGGCATTACACTGACATCTAATTCTGTATCTGATGCCACGGAATTAATATCATACAACAAATGTTCACCGCCATAGGTTTGATATAGGAGATAGTCCTGGGTAAAAACATTTTCTGTTTTTCCACTAAAAAATATTACAGAAAGGACCACCAGTAAACCGGTAAAAATCAGTGAAATTGACGGCACAAGCCGGCGCGGTGAAATCTTTGGCTGGGCGAGCCGGTCGTTGAGATTGACAATCAACTCACTGCTGTAAGTGGCCGGAAGTTCATAAGATTCCGGTGTAAGTTTGGCGGATAGTTTTGTTAAACCAGCCAGTTCTTGTCGGCACCTGCCACAACTTTGCAGATGGCTTTCCACCTCTTTTTTTTCTGATTCATCTAATGCCTGCTCAATATAGAGCATTAATTTTTTCTGAATATGATTACAGCGCTTCATATTCGACTCCCATTTTTTCGAGGATGACTTTTAGATTTCTGACAGCGTGTGAATAATTCACCTTGGCTGAATTTATGGATATATTCATAATGTTGGCAATCTCACGGTAACTCAATTCCTGATATGACCGCAGCATGACCACCATTTGTTGTTTGGAGGGCAATTGTTTGATGCCTTTGGTCAGCAGGGATCTGGTTTGCGCGGACAAGTCATTGGGTTCATCATCGGCACTAATGGCAACGTTATCCAATCCCACAAAGCGTTTGAGTTTTTCTTTGCGCAGATGATTAATACCGGTATTGACTGCTATTCTGTATATCCATGTGAACATTTTTGAGCTTCCTTTAAACTTATCGAGATTTTTATAAACCTTAATGAATGTCTCCTGTGTTAAATCGTCTGCTTCTTCATGAGTGCTGACCATGCCACGAAAAAGCGAATAAACCTTTTCATGATTCTCCCTGACGATTTTGTTAAATTCTTTTTGTTTCAAATTTATTTCAAATCTATTTTTAATTGTTACAGTGCTGAGACAAGAGTATTTATAAAAGGTTAAATATATTTTTTTACTTTGTCTAATTAATATTTCCCCTTTGTTATTTTGGTCATTTGAATTAATATTTACCAATTAACAAAGGGGCATTATGGATTTTTTAAGTGATATAAATCAGTGGATAGTCTTTGCGGTTTTTTTTATATCAATTCTGGGGTTAGTGGGAATCAGCGGACTTTTACTCAATAAAT
>CAYYMT010000121.1:0-10632 GCA_964472715.1 uncultured bacterium
GTCCTCTAATGCTACTGGTTTACTATAAAAATATCTTCCCTTCGGGAATCAGGAACGATTTACAAGAAAATCGTGCTCATTCAGATGCTTGCAAAGGTTTCATAATTATTCACAGTTAAGACAAGACTTGTGAGCGCTGACGGTTTGTTTAACTTTTGGAAGGTATTTTATTTCACTCCTTCGGAGTTGTCCTCTAATGCTACTGGTTTACTATAAAAATATCTTCCCTTCGGGAATCAGGAATCATTTACAAGAGAACCGTGTTTATTAAGAATTTTCCAAAGGCTTTATAATCACTCATGGTTAGAATAAAAATTTTGAACGCTGACTGTTTGTTTGACCTGTGGAATTTTTTTCATTCCCGAAGGGAAGACATTTTTATAAAATCCAATAACCGGGTATAAACAACTCCGAAGGAGTGACATAGCATCTACAACAAAAAATTTTCCAAAGCAAAACCAATTCAAAAATATTCTACAATCTAATACAAACTTCATGATTTGTTTACATACGATTCATTTCTAAACCCTATCTTTTCCCCGTGATTATCTTATTTATCGACGAGGAAAATACTATTAATGAACAATTAACGGACTGTTTACAGATTGTTCACACGCTATCATTAAACTCTGGCGGGTTGAAAAAATAAACAGAAGGGTAACAGAAATGAAAATGAATCTTAAAATTTTAACAACTTTACTAATCTTAATGACTTCCATTCTACTCGCCCGGGATGGAGTAATAACCGGCCGTGTAATTGACGAAAACTCCGGCGATGCTTTGATGGGCGCCAATGTAATTGTTGAAGGGCTTGGTGCCGGCAGCGCCACAGACCTCGATGGTGTTTACAGAATTTATAATCTTACTCCCGGAACCTACAGTTTAAAAGTCTCTTATATCGGCTATCAAACTAAAAAAGTTTCCGATGTAGTGGTTAATGCAGACCAGGTCACCACTCTTGATATCGTTTTATCAACAGCCAGTTTGGAAATGGAATCGGTTGTCGTGGAAGTAGAGGCCAAAAAGACTGGCGACACTTATCTGCTGTCCAGGCAGAAAAATTCCAGTAATGTTCAGGATGGTATCAGCGCTGACCAAATGTCAAAAAACGGTGACTCCGATGCGGCTGACGCAGCCAGAAGAATTGTAGGTCTATCTGTTGTGGATGACAAAACAATTGTTGTTCGAGGTTTAAGCGGCCGCTATACACAGACCCAGGTGAACAATGCGCCGATGCCCAGTCCCGATGCAGATAAAAGCGATGTGCCGCTGGACCTTTTCCCTTCCGCTTTACTGGAAAGCATCACCGCCAAAAAAACCTACACACCGGACATGCCGGGTGTATTTGCCGGCGGCAATATCAATATTAAAACCAAAGCCTATCCGGATAACAGAATATTTAAAACCAGTTTCTCACTCAGTCAAAAATCCAATGTTATGGGCGGAAACAATTTTATGCAGTTTGGCGGTGTCCATAATTACTGGGGATATGATGATGTGCGGAAAATGCCGGCTGTAATTCCGGAAGATACAAAATTATCTGAATGGAATGCTGACCTCGCTGAAGACTCCGGTGAACGAAAACAAATCCTCGGGCAAGTAGGAAAAGAGTTCAGTACGGATTTTATTCCCAATTACAGAAGTACTACGCAGCCATTTTCTTTTGGGTTGAGTTTCGGTGACCGCTATATTTTTTCCAAAAATTTCGAATGGGGCTTTTTTACCAACAGTACCTTTTCCAATAGTTTTGGCTATAATGAAGAAGAAACCGCCAAATACGCGGTAACCAATACCGGACTCGATAGTTTGATGGGATTTGATAATGAAACCTCCGCCTACTCAACTAACATGGCCTCATCAATCAGTACGGGTGCCAAATTATTTAATCGCCATAAATTGAGTTTGCATTATATTTACACCCATAATTCGGAAGATAAATCCAAAATCGGCCGCGGCTTTGCGAATCAGTTTGACGAAGGAGTCTTCCTGAAGAGTTATTATATTGAAAAAACCATTAATAATTATACTTTCAATGGCGTTCATAACCTGGAAAATTTCCTGAACAGTGAAATCGAATGGTCATACGCCTTCGGACGTTCCAAACTTTACCAGCCTGATGAAAAAGGCATCAATCTCAGACAAAAACGAGGAGAAAACGGAGAGTATCTGCAAATGGATATTTATTCCTGGAGCGCCGGTACCCGGAAATATACAGACGGCAAAGACAATAATGACAATTTCGACATAAAATATTCAACACATATTAAGGATCGTTTCGGTGATAAATACAAGTTGAATATCGGCAGCAGAATTCAATCCAAATACAGGGCTTTTGCCAGCAGAAATTTCTATCACAAATACGCGACTGAGTTTTATACATCAGCCATTCCTTCTGACATCACCGTCTTTGAAAATGAAGGACTGATCGGGAGTACTTTGGTTGACAGCAATTACTATTCTGTGGATACAGAAGGGAATGTTGACCCCGGATTGATCGTTGTGGAAGACACACGCAGCAATAACGCTTACAAAGCCGATGAATCCATCAACGCCAGTTATTTTATGGTGGATATTCCCCTGAGTTTTGGGTATTTCGCATCACTCAGAAATATCAGGTTCGTTTCCGGTATCAGAAAAGAAGATTATGATCTGCAGCTGAATCCCTATGATCCGGTGACCGGCGACCGGTTTGTCAGTAATATTACCGGCGATACACTATTTTCAGAAATTGATGAAACCAAATATTTGCCATCCTTCAATTTGATCGGAAAGTTGGGTAATAACATCAATATCAGAACCTCTTACTCAAGAACAGTTGCCAGGGCGGAATTCAGAGAAATTGCACCTTTTGAATACCAGGCTTTCTATGGTGGTGATGTGCTGGTGGGTTATCCTCATTTGAAAACCACAGATATTTACAATTATGATCTGCGGTTTGAATGGTACCGCAGAGCCGGTGAAGTTATGGCGCTGAACTTCTTCAAAAAGGATTTTAACAATCCCATTGAAGTTTCCCTGATTGAAACATCGGGTAAAGTCTATAAAACTTATCAGAATGCCAAAAGTGCTGATAACTGGGGTGTGGAATTTGATTCCAGGTTCGGCATGGATTTTCTTCCTGTCAAATTAGGTAAGGTTACCGGCTCCTTCAATTTTACCTGGACCCAGACAGAAGTATCTGTTGGAGACAGTGTGAAAATGTTTACCGGAATAGTGGTGGAAAATGAAGCTACTTCCAAAAAACGCGCTTTGCAGGGACAATCTGACCTGGTTCTGAATGCCGGACTGTATTATAATGACTTAAAAGGATTCAATGCCGCCTTATCCTACAATTTTTTCAGCAAACGGACAGCGGCTTTGGGTGTCAGTGGTATACCTGACGAATATGAATTTCCTTTTCATTCATTAAATCTGACAGCCAGCAAAAAACTCAACAAACTGAAATTTTCTGCCAAAGTCAAGAACCTGCTGAACTCCGATATCAAGTTTGGTATGGAAGACGAACTTAATAATGACAAAATAAAATATACACGAGTTTATTCTCCGGGCATATCATTCAGCCTGGGTGTTTCATACGACTTATAAAATTAAAAATAGAGATGTAAATTTTATAAGTTACACGTTTATAACTAACTAAAAAGGAGATGTAATGAGAAAATTTTTTGTGACAATGCTATTCCTGGTGAGCCTGTTTACACTGGCTTTCGGGCAAACCGAAATATCCGGTGACATTACGGAAGATGTCACCTGGTATGCTAACCAGGATTATTTGCTAACCGGACAGACTTTTGTTAAAGCGGGGGCAACTTTGACAATCGAACCCGGTACAATTATTAAATCAACTCAGGATGACGGTACCGGCCTTGCACCTACGCTGGTTATTGAAAGAGGCGCTAAAATTGTTGCCAACGGTACCAGAGAGATGCCGATTACCTTTACTTCCAATCTGCCTGAATCAGAACTGCCTGCCAGAGGAACCTGGGGTGGCTTGATCATCCTTGGCCATGCACCGACAAATAAAGGTGAAAATTTCGTCGAAGGCCTTGCCGGTGTCCCCTACGGTGGCGATGATCCGGCAGATAATTCCGGAATCCTGCGCTATGTCCGTGTCTGGTATGGCGGCCGTTCTATCGGTCAGGACAATGAAATCAATGGTATTACTTTCGCCGGTGTCGGCAACGGTACAATCGTCGAACACTGTGAAGTCGCTTATAACCTCGATGACGGGTTTGAATTTTTTGGCGGGACTGTAAATGTTAAAAACCTTTCGGCGCTTTTCGTTGGCGATGATGCTTTTGATACGGATGAAGGCTATCAGGGTAAAGGTCAGTTTTTATTTGCCATGCAAGGTACCGATATTTGTGGCCGCGGTTTTGAAATGGACAACTCCGGTTCCAATATGGATGAACAGCCCAGGTCTTATCCGCAATTTAGCAATGTAACATTGATCGGACCGGATGGTGGTTCACCATCCAATGACGGCTCTGACGAATTGATCCGTCTTCGTGAGGGAACCGGTGGCGATTTTCGCAATATGGTTCTTGCTTATGGAAATGGTGTTGGCCTGAGAGTAAAAGATGATGCCACACAGGCATTGATCGGTGACTCTTTGATGTTCTCATCCAACAGTGTCATTTTTGATTGTCCGGACGGACAATTTCACGCGGACATTGCCGGCCAGTTTACTGCTGAAGATGTTGATCCTCAGTTCAGAGCCCTTGAAGGCCGTCAGGGATCCGGACTTGTTGATCCGCGCCCGGCTGATGGCAGCGTGCTGTTAAATGACGCCGTTGATCTGGAAAACGACGGATTTTTCACTCAGGTTGATTTTGTTGGCGCTTTTGGATATAATCTCTGGCTCAGAGGATGGTCAATTCTGGATGAACAGGGAAGACTTCCTGAAGCAACTGTCAATGAAATTTCCGGCGATATTACCGCCAATGAAACCTGGGTAGCCAGTGAAGAATATTTGCTAACCGGTCAGACCTTTGTCAAAGCCGGTGTAACATTGACGATCGAACCCGGTACTGTCATCAAAGCATTACCCGATGACGGACAGGGACTTGCGCCGACACTGGTTGTTGAGCGCGGCGGAAAACTGATCGCTGACGGTACTAAAGCAAAACCAATTACCTTTACATCTAATCTGCCTGAATCAGAACTGCCTGCCAGAGGAACCTGGGGTGGCTTGATCATCCTTGGCCATGCACCGACAAATAAAGGTGAAAATTTCGTCGAAGGCCTTGCCGGTGTCCCCTACGGTGGCGATGATCCGGCAGATAATTCCGGAATCCTGCGCTATGTCCGTGTCTGGTATGGCGGCCGTTCTATCGGTCAGGACAATGAAATCAATGGTATTACTTTCGCCGGTGTCGGCAACGGTACAATCGTCGAACACTGTGAAGTCGCTTATAACCTCGATGACGGGTTTGAATTTTTTGGCGGGACTGTAAATGTTAAAAACCTTTCGGCGCTTTTCGTTGGCGATGATGCTTTTGATACGGATGAAGGCTATCAGGGTAAAGGTCAGTTTTTATTTGCCATGCAAGGTACCGATATTTGTGGCCGCGGTTTTGAAATGGACAACTCCGGTTCCAATATGGATGAACAGCCCAGGTCTTATCCGCAATTTAGCAATGTAACATTGATCGGACCGGATGGTGGTTCACCATCCAATGACGGCTCTGACGAATTGATCCGTCTTCGTGAGGGAACCGGTGGCGATTTTCGCAATATGGTTCTTGCTTATGGAAATGGTGTTGGCCTGAGAGTAAAAGATGATGCCACACAGGCATTGATCGGTGACTCTTTGATGTTCTCATCCAACAGTGTCATTTTTGATTGCCCGGACGGACAGTTTCACGCGGACATCGCCGGCCAGTTTACTGCCGAAGATGTTGATCCGCAATTCAGAGCCCTTGAAGGCCGCCAGGAAACCGGAATGATCGATCCCAGACCTGCTGATGGCAGTTCCCTGTTGAATAACTCTGTAACCTTGGAAGAAGATGGATTTTTTAACCAGGTTGATTTTGTTGGCGCTTTTGGTCATAACCTGTGGATCAGAGGATGGTCAATCCTGGAAGAACAGGGAAGAATACCGGCACCCACGGTCAATGAAATTTCCGGCGACATTACTTCAAATGTAACCTGGGTAGCCAATGAAGAATACTTGCTAACCGGTCAGACCTTTGTCAAGGCCGGCGCGATTTTGACAATCGAACCCGGTACGGTAATTAAAGCACTTCCTGATGATGGTCAGGGACTTGCTCCCGCACTGGTTATAGAACGCGGTGCTAAGATCATGGCTGAAGGAACAGCGGAAAATCCCATTACCTTTACATCCAATCTGCCAGAAACAGAACTTCCTGCCAGAGGTACCTGGGGTGGTTTGATCATCCTTGGTTATGCACCAACTAATAAAGGCGAAAATATGGTCGAAGGCCTTGCCGGCGTACCCTATGGCGGTGGCAATCCAAGTGATGACTCCGGTGTACTAAAATATGTTCGCGTTTGGTATGGTGGAAGATCAATTGGCCAGGATAATGAAATCAATGGTATTACTTTCGCAGGTGTCGGAAACGGTACAACTGTAGAGCACTGCGAAGTAGCATACAATCTTGATGATGGTTTCGAATTTTTTGGCGGAACTGTCAATGTTAAATATTTATCAGCGCTTTTTGTTGGTGACGATGCTTTTGATACTGACGAAGGTTATCAGGGAAAAGGCCAGTTTCTTGTAACTGTACAGGGACAGGATATATGCGGACGCGGTTTTGAGATGGACAACTCCGGGTCCAATATGGATGAACAGCCCAGGTCTTATCCGCAGTTCAGCAATGTAACATTGGTTGGTCCCGGTGGTGGTTCACCATCGAATGACGGCTCTGATGAATTGATCCGGCTTCGTGAAGGAACCGGCGGTGATTTCCGCAATATGGTTCTTGCTTATGGAAATGGTGTCGGCCTGAGAGTAAAGGATGATGCAACCATCGCACTGGTTGGTGATTCTATTGCCTTTTCATCTAACAGTATAATTTTTGATTGTCCTGACGGACAGTTCCATTCTGATATTGCCGGATCATTTACTGCAAATGATACCGATCCAATGTTCAGACAGTTGGATGGCAGAGAAGCAGATGGTATGATTGACTTGCGTCCTGCTTACGAAAGCCCGTTATACGGCAGTGCTGTCGCACTTGAAGATGATGGTTTCTTTACACAGGTTGATTTTGTTGGCGCCTTTGGTGATGACCAATGGCTGGCCGGCTGGTCCATTCTGGATGAACAGGGGCGGTTGGGACATACAACTGCTATCGATGATAATGATAGTGATATTGAAGTGGCAACTTCTTATGGTCTCTCTTCTTATCCGAATCCTTTTAACCCAACAGCAAATGTTAAATTCTCCATTCCGTCAGCGCAGGATGTAAAAGTTTCCGTTTATGACCTGACCGGTAGAGAAATAATGACACTTGCGAATAACACATACAAAGCCGGATATCACACAGTTACATTTAATGCTGCTGACCTGTCTTCCGGTATCTATTTTGTTAAACTTCAAACTTCAAATAAAGTTATAACCAAACCCGTCACCCTTCTTAAGTAAGTGACAGTTTGTCCAACCCACCCCTGGAGGCATGAATTCTCGGTTCATGCCTCTTTTTTATTTAAACCTTGTGAATGAGGCTGTCCCAAAAGGTACAATATTTATTAATATCCGGCTGTGTTTCAACTTTCACCGAAGAGGATCCCGAATGATCGGGAAATTGTCCTTTACATTTTGTTAAAATGAGCCTTTTGGGACAGCCTCATTCCAAAAAAAAGAAGTTTAAATTTTACCATAGAATATTTAGATTACTATTCATAAAAAAAATGAGGGAACTAAACTCTATGGAAAAAGTGATCATTGGCTCAAAAAACCCGGTTAAAATCAATGCTGTGAAAGAGGGCTTTCAGAAAATGTTGCCGGAAAGATCTTTTGAATTTTTGGGAGTGTCAGTACCGTCTGATGTTTCCGACCAGCCTATGACCAATGCCGAGACATTCCGGGGAGCGGTCAACCGTGCAGAAAATGCTCAGGAAAAACATCCTGATGCGGATTTCTGGGTTGGCATCGAAGGTGGGCTGGAAACCTTTGACAATGACCTGCAAGCCTATGCCTGGGTTTACATTTTATCGGAAACTCATACCGGAAAAGCCCGTACCGGCACATTTCTATTACCCCCGGAAATTGTAAAATTGATCAACCGGGGAATTGAACTGGGTGAAGCTGATGATATTGTTTTCAGACGTAATAATTCCAAGCAGGGCAATGGCGCTGTCGGCATTCTGACCAATGACATTATCAGTCGAACAGTCTATTATCGGGAAGCGGTTATCCTGGCGCTGATTCCTTTTCTAAATAAGGATTTATTCTAATAATAGATTATGTGAGGTGTGTAATGAAAAAAATTATTATGCTGCTGGTAATTTTATTAGCCGGCTGCAGCAATATTAAAGAGGGGCGACTTATTTACACAGAACCGGATGAAAATAGTCCATTCAAATTTCCCTACTATCTGTTTATTCCAGATAATATATTACCATCGGACTCATTACATCTGATCATCGAGCCTAATAATTCCGGTTTTGTGGATGATGATCTTAAAAAACATATTGAGAAAGCAGAACGCACTGCCAGTCTTGAGTTTTATCTGGGAAATTATGTTTCCCGGCAATTGAAATATCCACTGCTGGTACCGGCTTTTCCCAGAACCAGGTCCGAGTGGAAAATCTACACCCATGCCCTTGACAGGGATGCCATGCAGCAGCAAAACAATACGCTGGAAAGAATCGATTTGCAATTGCTGGCAATGGCTGACCATGCTTGTAATAGACTGGAAAAATCAGGGTACAAAATGGCAAAGGATTATCTCATGACCGGCTTTTCCGCTTCAGGGAGCTTCGCCAACCGTTTTACCGCATTACACCCGGATAAAATCAAAGCCGTGGCTGCCGGTGGCGTGAACGGGTTACTGATTTTACCATTGTCTGAACTAAAAGACCAGCAATTAAACTATCCCCTTGGCATTGCGGATATTGAGACCGTTTCCAACGATACTTTTGATTTTAAGAGTTTTCAGGATACACCACAATTTTATTTTATGGGAGAACTGGACAGTAATGATGCGATTCCTTATGAGGATGGCTACAGCATTGCGGAGCGGGAACTGGTCTTCCAGCTGCTGGGCCGGGAAATGCAGCCCAAACGGTGGCAGGCCTGCCGGTCAATTTACGACAGCCTGGAAATCAATGCCAGCCTGAAAACCTATCACAATACGGGACATGAGCAAACTGAGACTATCAAAAAAGCTGTTGTGGAGTTCTTTAAAAAGGTGCTGAAGAGTGAGAAGAATTAAAAATAGTGATATCGCACCTTGTGGCATGAATTGCGGCATTTGCCTGAAAGTTCTGCGGGATAAAAATAATTGCGCCGGCTGTCACGGCAGTGATGAGAACAAACCAAAATATTGTATACAATGTGTGATCGTTAATTGTGAGCATTTACCGGCTTCCGGCTTCTGCTATGATTGCGATCAAATTCCCTGCCGCCGTCTCAAGCAATTGGATAAACGCTATCAGAAGAATTACAATATGAGTATGCTGGAAAACCTGGAATATATCAAGAATCATGGAATGACAGCCTTCGTCAAAAAGGAAAATGAACGCTGGCGCTGTCCGGATTGTGGCGGACTGATTTGTGTCCATCGTGATGGTTGTCTGGATTGTGGAATGGGGCGCAAATAACCCCTAAAAACCAGTTGCTTTCCTTGGGATATTTTCTTAACCTAATGGAATTAAACTGTTATCATTAAGCAGGAGGATAAAATGACAAAGAATTTAGTAATTACCCTGATCGGCAAAGATGAAATCGGCATTGTCGAAAAGGTCACCAATATTATTTTGAAATATCAGGGCAATGTGGTGGAAAGTAAAATGGCCCGGCTGGGTGGAGAGTTCGCCATGCTGCTGCAGGTGGATGTGACTGCCGGTGAAATGAAAACCCTGGAAAATACCATTGTTAAATTAGAGGACGAAGGTTACCAGGTTTTTTATAAAGAAACTACCGATGAAGCAGCGGATAAATTCAAAGGTTGGCTGCCCTATGAAATCGCTGTTACCGGCGCTGACCACGAAGGGATTATTCATAATGTAACTCACCGGTTGGTTGAAAATGGTATCAATATCGAATCCATTGACACCAAAACTTCTTCCGCGCCTATGAGCGGAACCGCGCTGTTCACCATGAATGCCATTGTGCTGGCGCCGCCTAAGAAAACCATTCACGCCTGGGCGGAAGACCTTGATGAAGTGGCCGCTGAAATGAATGTGGATATTGAAATTTTCAATTATAGAGGATAAACCTCCGAGGTCTCCAAGACCTGGGAGGTTTGTCAAAACCCCTTTTGGATTCCGGGATTTATAAGGTATTGACACAGACTTAGAATTTGCAAACTTGAGATTGTGAAAATCCTCATGACCTCGTTTTGGCGCGCCCCATCAGCATAAGTTTGATGAGAAGATCATGCAACATACCTCCATCATAAAACTTGCCATCACTGAAATGACCGGGAAAGTGTCGAAAGATCTATT
>CAYYMT010000122.1:0-10520 GCA_964472715.1 uncultured bacterium
GGTATTTTGACAAGTCAGAGCGTCGCAGCCCAACCGATTTCATACCGCCAACGTTGTGCTTCATGCTGCCAACGCACGAAGGAACTTCAACGCTTTACAAATAGCCTTTTCTTTATCAATATGCCCATCCGTGTAAAATATCTTTTCGTAATTCGACTGATAGCCTCGGTATATTTCAACTGAGTAGTCGTTAATCCTTTGGTAAGTAATTGAGCAGTTGTAATTCCTGCTAATACATTCGTCAAACAATTGTGTTTCTAATTTCATTTTGATTTTCGTTTACCCGCCCGCAAAGCACGAAAGCACAACAAGCGGTATAGTTAATGTGCCTTTGAAAGTTTTGTGATAAATCGACAGGCAGTAGGTAGGCACACATAACCATACCGCCAGCCGTTAGCGGTCATTTGCGGTTGACCGCCTTAGCCATCTTACAAATAAATTTGGTGAACTCTTAATTTGGTAAGCTGTGGCAGGCCATACATTACACGCATTTTATCTAATTCCCAGTCCTTGTGCATGCTCATTGCTGCTTTTTCACGGTTGTGGTTCAACCGAACATGGTCGGAACGGGGCACGAGCTCCAGGTTGTCTAGTGAGCAATTCAACGAATCGCCGTCTTTAAAACGCAACACGTGCCCTCCCGGAATAGCACCGTTGTGTTTTTCCCACAAGTGGCGGTGGTACAACGCCCATTTGCCTTTTGCCAGGCGTATGTATTTATATCCCCGCCCGCTTTTGTCGCGCCTGATACTTATATATCCGTCCATTTTGGTGTTGTGTGGTTTGTGGCCGGGCTTAAATTGTGTAGCTTTGCCGCCAATGTCAACATGTTTGCCCTTATTCCATGGTTCATGCCCCGGGGTAAACTGCCCGTTGCCTTCCCGGAGTATCCGGTGGCGTTTCCGCGTTGCCTTTAGTGCAGCTTTAGTACAGCCAATATGCTTCGCTAACTCCCCATCACTTAAATGAAGGTTGTCGCGTATGTATTTGAGTTCGGTTGTTTTCCAAAATTTCATAGCTACTGGCTTAAAACGGTAAATTATTATATTCCATATCTATTTTATGCACCTTGGGCGGCGTAAAATAGGCGGTTACGGCCTGCAATACATAGGCCTTGCAATCTTCTTTAAGCGCCAGGCGGCGGGCCTCATTTTCAGCCGCTTTAAAATCTACGTGCTTGTAGGTTGGTGAGGGGTGATCCTCTAACCAGACCATATAAAATCCATCTTTTTCCATTTTATTCATTTTAAATTAATTATTATTTATTTTTTCGCCGTTCCTTCATCCCGATCCAGCTTCCAATAAGGCTGCCGATAAGCGAACCAAAAACTACGGGAATATACTCCAAACGAAAGTTCATTATAACCTCGTTCATACTCACCGCGCCAATGGCAATGCTTGCCAACCAGGAGAGGTGAACCAGCGCCCCGCTAATGAGCACATGCTTTAAATTGCTTTTGCTC
Organism: uncultured bacterium; assembly: GCA_964472715.1. Taxonomy (GTDB): domain Bacteria; phylum Fidelibacterota; class UBA2242; order UBA2242; family JAFGTP01; genus JAFGTP01. The sequence goes on from CAYYMT010000122.1 coordinate 1,464, forward strand.
ACGGCGCGTACGTTCCAGGTGCGGCATCCTATAAATACCAGCTGGGTGAAAAATACGGTGATGGTTAATTTTAATATCATTTTAAATAATGTATGAAATAATCATCAACACAGCCACAATGGCAATAAGGGCACCCACACGCATAGCAAATGCGAGAAGTTCTTTTTGGCCGCCCGCCATCTGGTTTTGTGCCTCAAACGAGGTTTTTACAACCTGCTCTACCTGCCAGTTTTCCCAAAATATGGCGTTATGCTCACGGCATTCGTGCAGGCAGGTTTCATATTCGCTGCTGTCGAATATGGGGCTTTCAATGTCTATTTTATAACCTTTTTCGGTTATGTCGGCGGCAACCCAACCGGAGTTGGTTTGCACGGGCATGCGTACGTACACAGGCCTTTCGTTTAGTTCTTTGGGATAGGTGAAGGTTGTCATTTGATTATATTTTTTTGGTTAGAGACGCAATGCATTGCGTCTTTACGTTTATATTTCACGCAATGCGTTGCGTCTTTACTGTTTCGTGTTAACACGACCGTGCGTCTTTACATTGTCGGATATTAATCGGAGTCGGGTTCCGATTGGCTGTGCTGTAGCCAGTACCGGTAATCGCTCAGTAACTGGTTTATATCGCTCCCGGCATCAATGCCGAACACAAAGCCGTTGTAGTGCAAATCGACTGTCATGTTGTACCTTTTACAATAAAAATAGGCTGAGATGACAGCCTGATTCGGGGTAGCCCCCTCACGTGGCTCAAGTTCCACGTGCTGTTGGGGGGCAAGCCTTACGTAATTTAATTGGATTTTTTCATTCATATTGATTGGCTTTTGGTTTGTTGTCATCGAATAGGGAAAGCTGCCTTTTTTCGGCCTCCTCTATTTTGCGTAGCTCCATTTTGGGGTTGATCTCCAAATAGTAATACAAAGTGCGCTCGCTAATCGGTTTCCTTCCGGGGATGTTGATATGATCCCTTAAAATTGTGCGGTTCGGTATGCCCAGCGCTTGTTTTTCGAGAAAAACTTCCCGCACCCACGCGATGTCCTTTAACAGATTTTTACGGTTGTAAGCCATGTTTTTGCCAATTTTAGTTTACCTTTGTCGGAATCCCTTCCAGCTCTGGTGCATTCAATTGGCCGGGGCTTTTTTTATATTCTTACATCAAACATCTCAAATAAATGCCGGTATTGGTTGCGGTAGCGTTTATCCTCAAGCAATACCTTTACTGTATTAATCGCGTGGATGGCTGTTGCGTGATCCTGCCAAAACAGATGCCCCATTTCCGACAGGGATAACCGCGTTTTTTGCTTTATTACGTAATAGGCAATCTGCCGTGGTTCAAGAATCACCCTGCGCCTTGTCTTTACTTTCAGATCAACACCCTGCGCGGCTTCTATTCTATTAATAATTACGCGAGCCTTCTGGTGCTCCAAGTTACCGTATACGGTTTGCGTATTTATGGCATTTGTCATTCCGGGATATGTTTTATGGTTTAAAATTGAACTAAACCGTGGCTTTTGGGTAAAAGCCACGGCATCTTTACTCGTCAATGTTGATTGATGGCAGGGACATGGGAATGTTGGTATCTTTGCCGCTGGCGTCTTTCCTGTAAAAGCTCACGCTCATGCTTACCAAATGAGTGTTGTGGCATTCTTCGAACAGCTTAATAGCTTTTTGCCAGCGTTCATCAGCGAAGCGGTCGCGCTTGCTTATCAGAGCCATAATTAAACTTGGCTTGAAGTCACCGGACTTGTTCTTTTGCAGCAAACTCATAATAAGTTCGTAGGCATCCTGATCGCGTTTTTTTACCATGTCCTGCAAAAACTCTTTGATCAACGATGCCGCATGATCTGCCCGCTCATCATACTCAATTTTGGTATTGCGGTCGTAGCTCACTTTTACGCCGCTCTCGCTGTGCCTGAGCGAAAACCCGCCCTTTGATGTGCTGCGAATTTCGCCGTACTCCTGGGCCATCTCCCGAAATTCTTCAAGCTTCTGCACGGTCTCTTTTTTGAACGCCTTTAGCTGGTCGTGGTATTTAAGGGCATCGCCCACCAGTGCACTGACAAGCTCGTCGCGTTTTTTCTCGTAGGCCGCGCGTTTGCGCTCGGCCTCTTTACGTTTCTTTTCCTGCCGCTCTTTAAGCAATTGCTCCAATTGCTCCTCGGTTAGCTGGCTCAGGTCGATTTGTTGTTTTTCTTTTGTGTTCATTTTCAAAAATTTAATAGTTTACATTATAGATTCTCGATTCGTAACGCTTACGATCTGTCGCACTCATGGCAGGGCTTATTGACATGCTGTGAATGCGCCAGCGGGTATTGTGCAACTCCGTGATCAGTTTCGACCACCTGTCCATTTGCATGCACGGGTCACTTTCCAGTTCATGCATTATTTTCTGTTCTCTTTCCTGATAATCACTTAATGTCATTTCATTTAGTATTTATCCACGTTTAAACTCTGTATAATTTCGGCCTTGGTGAAGCCAAACAGTACGCTCTGTATGTAACTTGTCACCAAATTATCAAAAGCCTTTTTGAGCGGTATTAGCTGCATACTCATCGGGTTAAGCACATACTTTTGGGTAACCGGTTCATCGTAGTAGTCGGAGCCGTGCAGCGGCCTTTCTACGGTTTCATCTTTTTCAATGACCTCAAAACCATGATGCGTAAATATCCGCTCAATTTGCGTTTCCGTTAGGTTTAATGATAGTTCCATATTAGTTCATCATTGCTTTAAACCGTTCCTCTTTGGCTTTTTTTTCCTTCTCTTGTGCCACGTTATGCAGTTTGCGGTGCATCACCTTGAGCTTCTGCAGGTCGCATTCGTACAAATGCTTCCCCGCAATGCGCGGCTGGCACATGAACGCGTTAACCTTATTCCAATCCTGCGTATCAATACCGCACTTGGCCACCATGCGCAGCACCTTATGCCGCCACTGCCTTATCTCCTTTTTCTTCGTGGACTCTTTCTCCTCATAAATCCGTTTGAGGTAGTCAATGAGTTCGTCAAGATCACGGTCGCTCAAATCCTTAGAACTTGAAACGCCGTAGCTTGCCAGCATATCGGCCTTATTGGCCATCATGTGCGTTCTGTAAAGCAGCACATGAAACCATTTTATTTTGTCTTTTTTGGTCATGGTTAATCATCGTTTAAATCGTTATTAATTCCGTGATAAATGCGGGCGCGCTCCTCGTTAATTGTAAGTACGCCGCCCGGGCACCGCCCGCTTACAAAAACTTTAAGGCCCACAACCCTCATAATAATTTTTGCAAGGCGTTTGGCCATCTTGGCGGTTGCACGATAGGGCTCGTTTTTTTCCTCGTGCGCCAGGAAAATAAACAGTTTGTTGTTGTGTTTTAATGTAAAGCGCCTAAACTCACCATTTTTCAACTCATCGTCGTATATGGTCATATTGTCTATGAAAACGATTCGCGGCGCCTGGCGTGTACTCAGGTATTCGTCAAGCTCCTCCATTGGAGTGTAATCAAGGTAGCGTATTGAGCGGTTATCATAATCGATGCCCACACGCTTGAGCGTGTCCTGAAACGTGTCCTCAACGCCCTCCTCGCCACTTACATAAAGCACCTTATCGAATCTGCCCATGTACTCGGCAAGCAAAAGCGCCGATGTGGTTTTACCGTTTTTCTCGGCGCCGTATACAAGCCATATACCCGTTGTGCCCGGTGTGCCCATTACATCGAGATAAGGCGATGTGAAGGGAAACTTTTTTGTTTTTTTCTCCAGTACCTGCTTTGTATATTTTGCTCGAATTGCCATACTACGCGTTAATTTTTATCAGTGTTCGTAAATGTCTTAATGTACCTTCTTTTTTGAGGCATACATTCACATAGCGGTTGACCGCTTTAGGATCGTTCGTGTTAGCCGTGGCCACATCGCCGATTAATTTACTGTAGAATGCCTCTTTGCTTGCTTTATCGGAGGGTACAATTGTGTTGTATTCATCTGAAAAACGGCTACGCATTTCCGCAAATCCTACTTTTTTACGGTTGTAGCCACGCTCAATTTTATCGCGTAAGCCATCGGCACCCATCAGGTACCATGCGCAGCTATATTGGTTCGCGTTCCAGATTTCTTTAAAGTCAAGAAAGGCGTTGTACACAAGATCACCGGCCTCGTCGAGCACAATAATCGGGTTTTCTAAAATGGATATGTAATACTTTATCATATCCTTAATTTCATCGAGGCGGCCTTTGGTCGATACCCCTAATGTGGTAGCAAGTGTTCTAATGAAGCGGCTTTTGGTTTTAGCCTGGGAACAGTCCACATAAAAGGCATTTTTCATTTTCGATACAATGCGGGTAGCGCAGTATGTTTTGCCAATGCCGCACTCGTCGGCCAGCATCATACTTAATCCATTCTCCTGACAAGTGACAAGGGCTTTTTCAATTGCATTGTATACCGGGGTTCTTACCGTTTTCCAGTTGTCATTTCCCATTGTCACATGAAAACGCCTGCCCAGCATCACCCATGTAGCATCGGTCAATTTTCCGTCCGTAACGCCATGCTTTTTCATGGTTGAGTACACAGCCTTATTAATTCCTAACTGCTGTGCATAGGCGCTGTCGCTGCCGCCATAATTGTCGCGGTGTGCCATTACAGCGTCCCAAACTTTTTGTTTAAATCCAATTGGTAAATTCATAGTATCCGTTTTAATTTCTGTAGTTAGCAAATGCGTCTACCTCAAATTCTTCGGTAGCGTTGTATTTTAAAATCTCGGAATCTTCATCTAAAGTTTCATCAAATACCTCCGCTTCGGCGGGTTCATCATAATTGTCATTGTTGGCATTATACCGGTCTACCCCGGCAATTTTAAACTTACGCTCCGGCTTTGGCGTGTTATCAATTGTTTCCAGTTTCTGAATTTCGCGGGCGTGATCTCTCGCATAAGCATCAACCGTGTTTTTGTACGCCATTTGCAAAGTAATTGCTGCCTGGTCGGCATCGGTACGCTCTGCCCTGGCACGGTTGAACCTGGGTAGTTCCATTACTTCACAAACAAGGCGGTCGTCTTGGTAGGCATAGGCCCTGAGCACGTCACCATTATTGCCGTCGAGCCAGTATACCTCTAAATCATGGCCCTCTATGATTTTCATTTTTTCAAGCAGGGCGTCACCGGTTAATATTTCTCCATTTTCGGCAATAGCCCTGGCACGGCCCTGCAATTTGATGTATCCCCGGTGGCAACTCGTTTTTGTTCTGTATCCAAGGTGGGGCAGTATGGTTTTCCAGTTGATTGAATTTGGGTTCGGGTGCTGGTTTTCGCAAAAATACTCCCAGCGCGTCAGACCGTTTTTATGTATGGAATTGTTCCAGTCCTCAATGTCGCACAAGCGGTCGTGCGCCAGTTTATCGTAGGGTTTAATCGGGGTTTTGCCCGGTTTGGCCTGGTTACGCTCCGCCCGGGCGTGTGGGCGTGGAATCCATCCCAGGTGTTTTTTCTCATTCACGTTGCGAAGGTCACCGAAACGCCGCTCAATGATTTTTGCCTGTGGGTTGTTCGATTCAATTTTTACATACTCAAACATATTTCCCTCTTTGAGAAATGTATCTTTGAAGCTGCTATTGAGCGAACTCTCACATTCAAGTTCTTTCGGCATTCCGAATCCCCACTCGGCGTAGTTTCGCACCATTTGCCTGTAGAATTCGACAACAATGCCCTCTTTGGATTTGCCATATACGAATGTAGTGATGCAATTACTTGCCACATCGAGCCCGATATAGAACCACATCCGCTTGCCTTTTTCATACCAAAACGGGGGTTGGCGGTCATCGATAGAAATAATTGAGTTGGCATACTCCGGCATGTCCATTTGCGCGTAAGGCATATTATTGATATACATGTGCCTGCTACCCGCACGTTTTCGCGTTGTACTAACGTTACTGTCCCAGGCGGCCAAATAGTTCCGTATGGTTGCGTCGCTTAACTTAGGATAGTTTTTCGGGTCGAATACCTCCCCTGTTTCGGGATGGTATACCGTAATATAACCATCGAGGAAGCCCTCGTAGGCTCTCGAGATGTTCGTGTAGCTGGGTTTCGTTTCTTCATGCATAAAAAGGCCTTCGAGCACATTCATAACGGCATCGGTTTTCTTGCTGGCGTTTTTAACGGTTTTGCCCTCAGGGTCGCGTATAACCGCGTAATAACCATCTTTTTGAAAATCTTTTAAGGCCTTCTGAAATGTTCTTAAATTCCCCGGCAAAGTGTGAATTACACCGTGTTGAGCCTTTAAATGCTGGTTAAAATCAATAACTTCCTTCAATAAGTTTTGGTAAGCTCCTTTGGTACTCCCGCCAAGGCTGATGCGGTTGGCACGCCAATCGGGCAGGTAACCCAGCGCGGCCTCTATTACGGTTGCGTTCACCACGTAGCGTTCCTGCTCCTGTGCGCTCAGGTAGTTGCCGAGCCTCTTGAAAGTGCTGTAATAGTCTACACATGCCCTTTTCACGTGGTAATATTTCTCCAACGGGTTATCGGCCTTTCGCGGGTCTCCGAGAAACTCCTGTATATCTTTGGGCAGCGTGTCAAAATCGACCAACAGCCTTCTGCCGTTGCCCCCGAGCATGAGCCTTTTAATGCCGTAAGGCTTGTTTTTGTAACGATAAAGCTCAATTTTAAGAGCGTTATAAGTTTTCCAGAACCGCCCCAACATGTCGAGCTGTTTGGCACGTATATACAGGCCGCTTTCCATGTCCCAATATTCAAGGCATAGCTCCTCTTTTTCTACAGCTATTTTATTATCGATCCATTTTTGCGGCATATTAAAAAGAATTATATAGTTGCTCCCCGGTGCGTTCCGATGGTTGCACTTACTACCTGCATGTCAGAGGCTACAGGCCGGGGATAAATCGCTATATTTGAGCTGTCGAACATAAATTAGCGATTATGAAAAATTATGATTATTACAGGGCGCAGCTTTCCCAATTGGTTGACCTTGTGAATTTATACGCTGAAAAAAAAGTTGATCACTTAAAACAAATTCTCTTTGCAAGTGTAACGTTACTCGGAATTCTAATTTCCCTTCATAGTACCAGCTCATTGTGCCACAGTTGCCGTTATTTGCTTGTATCGGGGCTTGCTTTATTGTCACTTTCATCTCTCCTAACTGTGCTAGCTTTAAGAAGGAGCTTACGAGTTGTGAGACTTGCAAAGGACAATTTTCGAAAGGAATTACAAAGCGCACTTCGTGAAGGCCGCGAAATGAACGGTGTAACCGTTCCTTTTGATAAAGCAGGTACATTTTTCGAAAAAACCGCCACCGTTTTTTTATTATCGAGTATTGCATTGCTTTCGTGTTATGGAATTATAAGTGCGCTTGATTAATTATTATAGGTTTCATCCCGCTCATGACTGTTCCTTTTCGGATTCAAAAGGAGTATACTCCACGCCATCGAATTGCGTGAGGGCCACGTGGCGTATTTTTATGGTGAGCTTGCTTCCGGCATAATCGCCGCTTAGTGCCTGGCTTACGCGTGCCGGGGTGCACCCAAACACTTTGGCAATTTTTATCCCCTGGCCCCGGGGAACTTTTATCAGGTTTAATTTTTTTTCCATACCTTTGAATAGATTTAATGTTTAAGTTTTGACAAATATAATATGAAATAATCTATTATACCAAATTTTTATACGGAAAAAATCTATTAGAATTATGGGCGCGGTAGATAGAATGATAAAATACCTTGAATACAAAGGGCTTACTAAATATAAATTTTGTAAGGATACTGGTTTTTCAAATGGATTTTTAGATAAAAACCGGAATATTGGCTCAGACAAATGTAAGATTATTTCAGATGTCTATTCTGATATAAACATAGAGTGGTTAATTACGGGGAGTGGCCCAATGCTAAAAGCGAAAAAACCGCCGGACACGGATGAGTCACCGCCATCCGGCGGGCACGATAGCGGTATGGTTGTTTCCTACCTGGAGAAAAAACTGGAAGACAAGGACAAAAAAATAGAGGAGCTCAACCGCGAAATAGGCCGCCTAAACACGTTGGTTGAGCAGCTAAAAAAAGACTCGAACAAGGCTAACTATGCTACTGGCACCGAGGAATTGAAACATAATACTTAAATAATAAGTAGTGATCAAACCATTTATACGGGTGAATAGGGCAAACATACAACTTTTTTGTGCCGCCCGCAATACTTTTTTGCAATATTGTACTGAAAAACATACACTTACAGAGCAGCCACGAAAAAAATATACTGTAAATAATGGCCGTGAGTTGGCTTATTTTATACAAATATTCTTTGTTTTTATACCTTTTCCCCTCTGAGTGTGTTATTTTTTTGCCGCAACTGTTAACCCAACTGTTAACCCAACTGTTAACCCAACTCAAAAAAGGGGTATTTTGCGGCTTGTTTATAAGTAAAAAAGTAACCTTTTCTGAGCAGGCATTTCCCCGTAAATCAAAACCCACATATTAGGCTTTAAATTGGCTTATATAAAGGCAACGGTAGTTATGCGAGGTTAAACTACCACTGTCTTTAATTTAACGATAGAGAAAGTTATTTTGAGTTATTAGAATGATAGATGAGTGGTAGCTAAATGATATTTTTTGTATGTTTGGTTTGTAAATGCAACCCATCACTCAAAACCATGAATCCGTTTACTATCAAATGATTTGAGTGTTTTTTTATCTAATATGTTTTTGTATGTTTGGTTTTGGGGGTTATACTGCGGTTGAAGATAAAAAATACAACACGGCCCTTTTACCGCGAAGCAAGAATCTGAACAGAATAATGGTAAATAGTGGTATAAAAAATAAGCTTACAAACATTGTTAGCGAGCGTGCCAAAGAGAAACTAAAGAAAGTATTTTTCCAGGAAAATGATCTGCCCACGTTGAACGTTGATGACAGAAAATATTTACTGTCTGTTTTTAAAACTGATATTGAAAAAACCAGTCAGCTTATTAATCGTGATCTTTCCCATTGGTACAAATACTAATTTTTACTAACCTTGAGTTTTTTTAACAAACCTAAGTATAGCATTGGCAGCCATTGCAGGTTTTTCTATAAAAGAAGCATGACCACAACCTTCAATAA
>CAYYMT010000123.1:0-10234 GCA_964472715.1 uncultured bacterium
TGTTAAATTCTCATTGTTAAATATCTTAAACTTTAAACCCATGTCGCTCATACTTAAGTGTTAGGTCATAAATAAGTAGAGAGAAAGTATTTGATTTTAGGATTAGTAATAGACGGCAAAATTATATTTAGTTCGTCTTCATACTAGGAGGATATTTATGTATGTTTTAATTTAAAATACCCGGAATAAAACCAATCTATTCCGGCCAACCAATAATCTTTTATACCGAAAAAAATTGATTGGTAATAAAAAAATAGGCAACAGTATGGACAAAATAAAACGAAAATGTGAGGAAAATATGATAAAATTGTATTTGTCATTTCTCTTAATTCTTCCCTTGATTCTATTTGGTGAATCAGAGAATAAAATAGAATTAAATAAATTGACATTTAAAAATGATTATCCAGGAGTATACGAGAAAGACTATTCTAGCGTTACAAACGAAAGAGTCAATGAATCTCCAAATTATTATATGCGAATGTCATTTTTTGCAGGAAATAAAAGTAACATCATTTCAGGTAACGGAAACGAAACAATGAGAGATATTTCCGAATGGAATTATGTTGAAAATTCTATTTCAAAAGATAGTGTTGAGATTTCTGGTCTTAAAGTACTATTGAAAAAATCTAAATTTTGTGATAATAAAAATCTGGGGATCAATGTCAGTGAAAATGTTTATCAAATTGATGGCTCTGATGCTATGATTTTTGAGTATGAAGTTACGTATCCAGACAAAGAATCAGAATCTATTGCTGGATGCTTTTTCGATTTTGATATTCCTGATGAAGATAACCAATGTAATCCTTATAATGATGAAGTCATCATTGACAACAAATCAAGATATATTTATATGTGCAACAAAGATAAATCTGACAATAGCATGGTTCCTTCAATTTATCCATTAGATTCTGATGTTTCATATTATGTTTATGATGTAAAAAATGAAATGTATCAGGATGATGTTATTTGGAGTACATTGAATGATAATAAAACTAAAACCGGAAAATTTAATACTAAAAAATCCGACTATCGTTTTAACATTTATAAAAAAGATGATAGTAAAAAAGGAAGTATGAAATTTTCATTTGTATTATTTCATTCACAAGGTAAAAAATCTATTGAGGATATGACAGATGAAATGGGAAAATATATTATCTCTTTTCCAAAATTCTCTCAGCAGAATATTCCATTTAAAACAAAAAACCTGACTACTGCGGATTCATTTATTTTATCATCCAATTTTCCAAATCCTTTTAATCCATCAACTAAGTTTAAAGTATCAATTCCCGAGCAATCAAACTTAAGTCTTCAAATTTATGATATGACTGGAAACTTAATTCAGACATTGCATGCCGGTCAAATTTCTACTGGCGTACATCAATTTGAATGGAATGCGCAAAATATGCAAGGTGTAAGAGTTGCCTCCGGTGTTTACTTATTACGCGCAGAATCTGCCGGCATAGTTAAAATGAATAAACTGATGTTGATTCAATAAGAGGAGATTTTAAAATGAAAAGAATTTTATATATATTACTAATTATGATTTTGTCATTTATAAATATTTTTGCTGCACAGGAATGGGATCAGGATCCCGATAGTAGAACCTATAGAGCAGTAGGATATATTTCTGTTGTCAATTCTAACGGTATTGGAAAAGCAAATATGAATGGTACATTTCATTTTGAAATGGATTTTGATACAGATGGTGATGGGTGTATAGATCCAGGTGATATCATTGAATATAGAAATAAGACAACATCATTTACAACAGACCAAAATGGTAATGCTTTTGTGGAACTGTTTATTACGGTACCTATCAATTGGTATAATGGTTCAAAAAGAATTTATTCACAATTAGATGAAACAAATATCTATATAATCAATAACCCCAATGATGAAACGACAACTTCGTTTGACATATTTCCGGTATATGAAGTAAATAATGCCATTGAACTTGCATCACAATTTGCTCCAATTATGCATTTTCACGAAAATAATCCTTTATTTCCAATGCCAATCGAAGCAGTATATGGATATTCTAATCCCATATTAGAGGATAATTATTTGGGTTTAGCCCCTTTACCTGTTAGTCAGCATACACCAGAAAGTTGGAAAAATCTCTTTAATAATACCTTATTACCAAAGTTCAACTCTGGAGAGTTCGATAAAACTGCCTATTTTAAAATATTTGAACAGGACTTTAATCAGTATAATTCCGGTACTACATCATATTTGGTTATACAATATTGGTATTATTATCCGTTTAACACAAATGCAAATATACATGAAGGAGATTGGGAGCATGTCTCAGTTATGATAGATGTTAATTATAATCCAATAGGTATAGTTTTACATAAACATTATAATTTGGTGTCATATGCCTGGGAGAATATTTATCAAAAAACAAATAATCGACCTCATATTTATATAGGGGGAAAAACAGTAGCAAATATTTATACAAATTGGGGAATTCGTTTAAGAACTATATCTAGTTCTAACTCACCATATACAGGTTACAAGGAAATTTCTGGAGGAGCATTTAATCAACCAGGCTGGAATGATAATGCAAATGTTGATTCAAGAGGTTTTCCTCCTAATTTGATAGATGTTAATACATATATAGATGAATATATTAATCCAAATAGAATCGAATCAAACTACTCTTTGGTTCATTTAAATTCATTATGGTGGATGGGTTTTGAAGGGAAATGGGGTAGTAGTCAAGAAGAGATATTAACTGATTGTAATATAACAATCACAGCGGGGATATCTAATCCATTAGTTTTTGATGGTCCTATTGGTCCGCCATTTAATGTATTCTATAATAATTATGAACCAGCCGATAATATCGGAGAATGGCAAAGTATGAATTTAGGCACATTTAGTGCTGCAGTTATAAAATTCACTGTATTAAGTAGATCTGAAGTCACATTAAAAGTATATAAAAATGGAAGTCCTTTTTATGAAGAATCAAATGTATATGATATAGGAAACCATACAATAGTTTTTGATCAAAGTAGTCAAGGTATTCATGTAAATGAAGGTTTTGTTGGTGACTATAAACTAACAAGTAATCCTAATGATAATATTTTTTCGTTTTATTATTATAGGACAGATTAATTAAAAGTGGAGAAGTTTAATGAAAAAACATGCAATCATATTAATATTATATATCGCTATATGTAGCTCGATTCTATATGGATATAATAATGTGCTAGCTGGATTTAATAAACCCACTTATAAATCTCCAGATTTTGCACGTTCATTTGCATTAGGCAACGTTGTGATACCAATTGTTCCTGGTATATTAACTAATCTTATGTTAGAAGACGAATTCAGTAACTCGATAGGTAAAAGTCTCCTGCTATATGGGGTTTTCATAGGTCCTTCGGCAGGTAATTTCTATGCAAGAGATTTTATTCGTGGTTCTTCAGGTATTTTATTAAGGTTTATAACAGCAGGATATATATTAAGAATTGGAACACTATCATCAATGAATTCTGCCTTTGGAGGAGACTCCAACTCAGGAGGTGATATTTTATTAATTGGAAGTTGTATTTCATTTTTAGGTAGTATAGGGTGGAATATACTTTCATCTTCTACATCTGCTATTGAATACAATAACATTTATAATTTATCAATTGCTCCTATTTACGATATAGAAAATGAAAATATAGGCATAAATCTTAGTATACAGTTTTAAGTGATTATTTGAATTCCGTTAGGAATAAAATTGATTTATAGAAAAACATGGAAATAAACACATAACATTCAGATGGAGACGAACCACGAAGTCTGGTCGATAAACTTAAAATTTGAGGCTTTTATATTGAATTTTTGTAAGTTTTTAGATTGTTTCCGCTTTCATTTCGTGGTCGCTCATCTTAGGCGTTAGAGTTAAAAAATTGTCTTCGAAATAAAAATTAAATTGACTAAAATAAAAGTATAATATTAAAAGAGGGATTATTATGGTACGTAAATTCTCATTAATTTTATTAATTGCAATATTTTTATTCAGTTGTGATTTCATTACAAAGAGTAGAAATAAGAAAGTCAAACATCCTTCAGAATATACATGGACAATTGACACACTAAAAGTATCAGTAGCCTTTGAGCCTGCTTTCAGACCTATGGATATTTTATATATTAATGATGATGATATTTATATTTTTGGAAGAAATGCTCATTATTGGGATATTTATTTTCATTATGATGGTATAAAATGGCAAGATTATATTAATAGCAAAGCCCAAAGTATTTATTCTGCATGTGTTGCTAATGACAAAATATACGGAGTTGGAACAGACCATGTAAAATATGCTTCAAAAGGGATAGTTGCCTCTTATCAAAATAATAAATGGCAAAGGGAGTTATTAGTAGAAAAAGAAAATTCAAAGTTTAATGACATTATTGCTATTTCAGAAGATGATATTTGGGCTGGTGGATACAAAGGTGTTTTGTATCATTTTAATGGCAGTGAATGGGAAGATTATTGCATGGCTGATACAATATATTTCCATAATTTTTCATATCATGAAGACCATGGACTATATGCTATAGGCTATTGTTATTTTCCAAATAATCCAGATAGAGAAGGAAACTCGTATATATTAAAATGGTCAGGTGAGAAATGGGAAATCATTGAATATATCAGGATTGAAGATCATGATTATAGGTTTATTCCTTATGGAATTAATCATATAAATTTAACAGATGAGTATATTTATTCTTGTGGCACAGGCGTTTTTCGTAGAAAGTATAATGAAACTAAATGGACAAAACTCTATATGAATTTTGAAGCCACTTATTATGATATCAGTAGCTCTTCTGATGATAATTTGTACTTTGTTGGAGAATGGGGAACGGCTGATCATTGGGATGGTGAAAATCCTACAATACTTGATTCAATTGCATTTAAAAATGTCATATTCACAACATCCTGGGCTGATGGTAAACAAGTCTACATCACAGGTTGGGATTTTGATAAAAATTGTTCTTATGTGATTCATGGTAAATAAAAAAAGGAGTAAAAACTATGAAATTATCTAACTTATTAATTCTTTTAATCACTCCATTAATTTTGCTGGCATGGACTCATCCGGAAAGACATTTTGATGAAAACCACCATCATAATGCACGAAATTGTTATGGCTATGCCATGGGCAGGGCTGCCGGATTTACCACCGGGGATCCATATTGTAATCCCAAGAATACTTTTAGTCAAGGGATATTTGGTTATACATTTTATACTAATATGTCTCAAATTAGAGCGGGTGATATTATTGCTTGGGGAACTGCTATTGCAAATAATCCAAATGGATGTAATCATCCTGCAGGGCATGTAGCATATGTAGTAGAAGTCCCTAGTAGTGGAATTACTAACGATATTACAATAGATCAGGTGGATTGTTATAATGGTAGTGAACAGACAGGAATCACTGTGGGCGATGTAACAAATCAAGGTTCTGTTGTTGGTTTCTTCAGAAATCCAAATGGCTCTGCAATCAGAATGACTTTAGCAAATGATTTCGGTGGTGGAGATTTAAAAATTAGGGATCATGTTTCCTGGAGGTCAACATCCAGAATAGGTGATGGTCAATATAGCACTGTTGATCATGGGCATCCTGAATATTGTAATTCAGCAAAATCATTTGATATTCAAGCAATTGATAATCAAGCTTATGGAGAAACTCAGTATCAATTTAATGAATGGATGAAAGGTGATGTGACAGGTTATTCTTCAAATGCTACATTGAGTAATGAATCAATTTCATCATCAACACTCTATGAAGCACAGTTTAATATTTATTATCCACCAATTCCTGTTGACGTCACAGGTCCTACAACATTGACAGGTACACAGGGAACATCGAGAGCTCCTCAGTATCATGCAACAGGAACATGGACAGCAAGTATTACTGGGGAAACAGGGAGTTTTGATTACCAATGGTATTACGAAACTTCAACTGGTTGGCAAGAATTATCTGGAGAAACAGGTTACCAGTTAACAAAAACACTTTATTATGATCCCAATGGTCGTGATTTAAAATGTGAGGTAACTCAGGATGGAAGAGAAGGTAAAGACTCCATTCATGTATATATCACAGGTGCTGAGCCTGATCGTGAATCTTCCATTCCACAGGATGTTGTATTAGGAGAAAATTCTCCAAACCCATTCAATCCGAATACTCAGATAAAATTTGGGTTACCAACTAATCAGCGAGTCGAGATTGATATTTATTCCATATCCGGTAAGAAAGTTAAAACTTTAGTAAACAATGTTATGAATGCCGGATATCATACAATTGACTGGAATGCGACTAATGCAAATGGAGCAAAAGTTTCTTCTGGTGTATATATTTATCAATTAAGATGTGGTAATGAAGTTTTTACTAAAAAAATGATTTTTGCAAAATAATTTCCTTAAACCTTCCAGATATAGCATTTCTGGAAGGTTTTCTCTATTAAAAACTCTAACATTTGCATGGAGACGAATCCAGACAGTTACTCCTATGTTGGGATAGTTTTTTAACTTTGGACAACAGCTTGGAGATTAGTTTCGCTGGATTTTGCTTCGGAGTCTGGATCGCTCATGCGTCGGCGTTATGAGTAAATATAAACTTTGCACAAATATTTTCCTTTGAAAAGGGTATCGTTTTTTTATCTTTATATATCATCATACGGTATTTTAAATAATATAAAATGAAGTGCTTCTGACAAAAAACTGATAGTATAAAAAAATTGGAGGTCTAATGCAAAAAATATTACGGGAAATTATAATTTTTAATAGGTGGAGATTATGAAAAACATTCAGAAAATTTTAATTATTTTAGGAATAATATCTCTTTTTGAGGGAAATTTATTCGGTTGTGTAAATATTAAATTTGGAATTAATAATTCTGGAATTTTAAATACTAATAAAAAAGATCATTATTCAACCAATTTTGCAATAGAATTTATACAAACTAAAAAAATATTTTTTAATGACTATACGTCCATAGGTTTTAATTTTGTAGAAATTGGTGGCAAAAAAACTAAGGTGGAATTTAATTCTGAATATTATACTGATATATTTGATGTTGAAGTTGGATTACTATTTTTGGAAGTGCCATTACGACTTGGTAAGGAACTGTATAGAAATAATGAATTTTACATCGCGGGCGCTATAGGTCTATCACTATTTGTACCACTAAAAGACAATTCAAAATTAAAATATATTGAAAGTATTGCAAAAAATGAAAATAAAGATTCAGAGTATTATTATATGCAAGATCCATATAGATTAATAAAAAATACTGAAGTAGGTTTCAATTATAGTTTAAGTATGAGTTATAAATTAGTTAGTATTGAATATAAATATTCAATATTTATTTCAAATCTTGACTTTATCAATGTGTATACTTTTCCTGAAAAACTCCATATTTCAAACTTATCATTTATTTTAAGAATTAGGTAACTATTAGGTAATAAAAACAAAAAAAAGGGAATTCATTTTGAAGAAAATTATTTTTATCACTGTTTTTTTATTCTCGATAACATTTAGTCAAACATTATATGACGATATTGGTCATATACCACAAAGCCAACAATTAGAATGGCATAGAGCAGGCTTGTTGCCTGGTTGGCCAAAGAAAGCACAATTTTTAATAGATATAAGTCGAGAATCAGGGTCTAGCAATGAAAAAGTAAATTCAGCTTTACAGAAAGCAAGAGTTTATTCAGCTATTGGAGCAACTACAATTCTTTATTTTCCAAATGGCACATATTCATTTAATCAAACAATAGAGTTAACTGTAGCAGATAGCAATATTGTTTTTCAAGGAAAATCACCGAATGTAAATTTAGATTTTTCTAGTTTGTCTATAAATTCACCATGCTTTTATATTCATGGTAATGCTTCTTCAACTCCAGTTGATTTAAGTGATGATTGGGATATGCATACAAATACAATATCATCAAATAACTTTTTAGATGTAAATGCAGGAGATTGGATATATATTTATGAAGATCAATTCCCACATTTTGAAAATAATATGATAAGAGATTGGGTTGGGCAAATGACAAAAATTATTTAAAAATAGTCATTAAGCAATCAAGGAGGTGAATGGTGATTAAAGTAAAGAATACAATTGTAACTTGTATAGTATTCATGATAATTTATAATTGTGGTGAAAGTCCTAATAAATCAACCCACTTAAAGAATAGTATCAATATAAAACCAATTGTAATTGGAAATAGTTGGAAGTTTTCTAAATATCTTATATCAGAAACTCATCCAGATACAATGAAAGAAATCATTTACTCTATAGAGGAATTCAAAATTGAAGGAAAAAAATATAATGCAGGAATAGCACATAAGAGTTTTTATTCTATCAATTATATAAATGATATTTCTGAAATACAATGGAATGGACAAGATGGATTATATACTCTTGGTTCCCTAAGCCAAGATGATACAATTTTATTTTCCCCAAAGTTAAAATATAAACATCCTGTTAAAATTGGAGAAGAATGGGAATATCCATTATTAAATCATTTATACTATCTTGAAACTAACGAATTTTCAGATACTTTAAATATCAAATGTGTTGAAACAGATTATATTATTTCAACACAATTAGATACATTTAAAACTATAGTTTATTATTATTCGTTACGTCCATATCCCGATATTCATTGTAAAAATCATTATTTTTTATATTTTTGTCCTGAAATTGGAAAAATCAGAGAAGAATATTATTCCAGTCCAAAAAGTGACTATAATTTTAAACAAAGAGATGAAGCAGATTTAAAGATAAGGTATAATTTAATAGAATACCATTTAAATGAGGAGTAAACATGAGTATTGTTAATAAATTTAAAGTTGTGATGTTATTTGCAATTTTTAGTATTAATGTCTTTGCACAATCATCAAGTGTTTTTAATTTTATATCCAAAAAAGAATTGGATATAAAATTGAATGATAAATTTACTATTATTTGCAATAAAGAATATGTAATATCGCCATTCCTAATTGATGTGTCGAACTTGAACCAAAATATTGATGGTGAAGAGTTAGAAATTAGTTTGGATGGAATAAAAGTATTCACTGCAATTAGCAAAAAAATAAAATATGAAGATAATGAGATCACTTGGTGTGGCGTGCCAAAACATAAAACAAATAGTGGTGATTATATCATTTTTTCAAAAACTGATGAAGGTATATATGGTAATATATTTTATAACAATATCTTATATACAATTTATACACTTGATAAAAATCATTGTGTTTTATATAAGGTCGATCAAAGTAAACTATCTAAGGATAATCCCAAAGATTATAAAAATATTAATTATCAATCTATGTTAGTGGATTTGAATACAAAAAGTACAACAACTGAATATGATGTTCTGGTAGTGTACACACCTGCTGCTGCCGGTAGTTGTAATATAAGTGGATTAATAAACACAATTGAAGCCCAAGCAAATAATATCTATTCAGACAGTCAGATAAATGCAAGAATTAATATTGTTCATATAATGCAAGTTAATTATACTGAGATTAGTATGGCTGATGATTTAGATAATTTACATGATTATGACAATGTAATTGATGAAGTACATACAGTTCGCAATCAATATTGTGCAGATGTAGTTGTAATGATTTTAGCTAGTGGAGGATCTAAAGGAAGAGCATGGACAATAAATGCTACTAGTTCATCAGAAGCCTTTGCAGTTGTCAAATATAGTGAAGCAGCCCAAAGTTATTCATTTATTCATGAAGTAGGACATTTATTCGGCTGTGAGCATGAATGGGTAGTTGATAAAGATAGAAATAATCCTTATCCATACAATCATGGATACTTACATAAAGTTGTTCCCAAATATAAAACAATTATGGCGGTAGCAGCAGCAGATCCATCCATTCCTAGACTGCCATATTTTTCAGCTTGTGATACATATATTGATACCTTAGGTTCATTATATCCAATAGGATCATTTGATAAAGAGGACTGTGCTAGAGTCCATAACCAAAGAGTAAGTATAATTGCAAATTTCTATACACCGCCGATATTATCTGTTAATATTTCTGGTCCAACAACATTAATTGGAACACAGGGAGATTTAAAAGCTCCACAATATCATGCAACAGGTACTTGGACAGCGAGTGCAAGTGGAGGAATAGGAAATTATAATTATCAATGGCAATATTATGGATATTATGGATGGACAGATTATTCTGGGGAAACTGATT
>CAYYMT010000124.1:0-10232 GCA_964472715.1 uncultured bacterium
GCCTCAGCCGGTGAATGGTATAATATTTTGGAGGTTCTTTGTCTGCCTGCGGACATACTTCAGTTTCCTGATTTCCGAATATTGATCGCAGATTGTTGATTTTTGTAATTCCGGGCGGTGGACTCAACCTGAACCTCAACCTCAACCTTAACCTTAACCTTAACCTATCCTAAACGGAACATCACCCGGTAAACCAGCGGCTGATATCATTGAACAGCACCAGGACAGTCAGCATTAAAATTAATGCCAGGCCCACCTGCTGAATGCGGATTTTGGTGGTATCGGAAAGTTCCCGCCTGATGACACCTTCGATCAAGATCACGATCAAATGACCGCCATCCAGCGCCGGTATCGGCAGAATATTCACAAAACCCAGATTCACACTGATGATCGCCATAAATCCAAAGAGAGTCGCCAGGCCTGACCGGGCTGATTCGCCGGCCAGTTGCGCGATCATGATGGGGCCGCCGAGGTTTTTCACAGACTCCGCGCCGGTGATCACTGCTTTCAGAGAGACAAAGGTGATTTTCAGCCAGTAAAAAGTCTGGGAAATTCCCATACCGATCGCTTCAAAAAAACCGGCCTCCCGTTCTGTATAGACAGGGCTGATCCCGATCATTCCGACCTCTTTGAATTCGCCCTCTTGCAGGATTTTATTGGCGACGGTGGGAATTCGTTTCTCGATAATTTCATTGTCATGCTGCCATTTCACCAGAATAGTGTCGCCGGGAAATTTGTGAATGATCGTCGTCATTTCTTCCCAGGCCGCGACATCAGTTCCATTCACCGATAGGATCACATCATCCTTTTGAATGCCGGCTTCTGCCGCCGGGAATTCCGGTACAGTTTCACCGATTTTCGTACTGTCCTCAGGTTCCGCGACGCCATTGGCAAAATTCAAAACAGTAAATACCAAAATCGCCAGCAGAATATTAAAAATTACGCCGCCGGTAATAAAGAGGGCTTTTTGCCAAGTTTTTTTGGATGAAAAGGATTTCGGGTCCTCTTTCGTGTTTTGCGCCCCTTCCGTGTCCAGACTTTCATCGATCACACCGGTGACTTTGACATAACCGCCCAGGGGAATTGCCGATAAACAATATTCTGTTTCACCGATCTGTTTTTTTAGTATTTTTGGGGGAAATCCGATGGAAAAGGTTTCCACCCGCATTCCTGTCAGTTTGGCAAATACAAAGTGTCCCAATTCATGAAAAAAGATCACTCCGCCTAAAACCACTGCGATACCAATAATTGTCATCATATTATTTATCCAATCTCTGTTTTTATAAATTCTCTGGCTGTTTTTTCAATCTCAAGTATCTGATGAATATTCGGATGATCAGTTACTTTTATTTTACTCAGCGCTTTTTCAATAAGGGTCGCGATTTCTGTGTATTTTATTTTTCCGTCCAGAAATGCATAGACGGCTTCCTCATTGGCCACATTCAATACCGCCGGCGCTGTGCCGCCTCTTCGCAGCGCGTCATAAGCCAATTGCAAACAGGGGAATTTTTGAAAATCCGGCGCTTCAAAAGTCATTTGCCTGATTTTCGCGAAATTTGTGTTTTCCCATCTGACATTTTTTCTTCCGGGATAAAAAATCGCATACTGGATCGGTAATTTCATGTCCGGCAGTCCCAGCTGGGCGATGATGGAGCCGTCCACAAACTCCACCATGGAATGGACAATGGATTGCGGATGGACCACCACTTCAATTTGCTCGGGCGTTACATCGAAGAGCCATTTGGCTTCAATCACTTCCAGTCCCTTGTTCATCATCGTGGATGAATCAATGGTAATTTTCCGCCCCATATTCCAGGTGGGATGCCTGAGGGCGTCAGCCGGCTTGATCCGGTCAAAAGTCTTAGGATCGCGGGTGCGAAAAGGGCCGCCTGATCCGGTGAGCAGCAGTTTGTTCAGTGATTTTTTGTCTTCTCCCTGCAGGCATTGAAAAATCGCGCTGTGTTCACTGTCCACAGGTAAAATTTTCACCCCTTTTTCAGCGGCCAGATTCATGATGATGGCGCCGGCCATGACCAATGATTCTTTATTGGAGAGAGCGATATTTTTTCCGGCCAGCAATGCTTTGTAGGTGGGTTCCAGTCCCGGCGCTCCCACAATGGAATTCAGCACCAGATCGGTATCTTCACGAGCGGCGATGTCGAGAATGCCTTCCCTTCCCGCCAGTACTTCAATATTTTTTCCGGCCAGCGCCGTTTTGACTTTTTTATATTTAGTGTCGTCGGCAATGGCCACCGCCTTGGGATGTAGTTCCAGGGCTTGCTCAATTAGTTTTTCACTATTGCTGCCGGCTGTCAGGTATTTGACCGTCAACAAATTGTCATTTGCTTTGATGACCTTTATTGTATTGGTACCGATAGAGCCGGTGGAACCGAGTATTGTTAATTTTTTCTTCATATTAAATGATCTTGGTTATATTTAATTTTCCAATCAGGCTTTCCTGTGAAACACTCATTTCGATTCCCAGGTCAAAGCCCATGACAGATTTGTACACGCCCGCGCGAAGATGATAAAGGGATTCATTGATGCTTTTTTTTATGCCGGTGGCCTTAACATCGATTACCGCGTTGACATAATGGGATTCCAGTCCGTAGAATAGCCGCAGACTGCCAAGTTCTTTTTCCCGTGCCAGGGAAAGGGCGATATCCTTAGCGCGGAAATCATCGGGTCCCCGCAGATGATTAACGCTGATATTGATCACATTTTTCCTGGCCGCTTCACCCCATATAAAATTGATCACCGGCCCAAAGGTGGCGACATTTTCCTGCTGATACCTGCCATGGGATAGTTGCATGAATAAGGACAAATTCGGCGAGGCCACAAATCCGCCCCAGAAAGAGGACATAAGCATTCCTTTTTCATCATCGCCAAAAATTCCGTAACCATTTATAAAATTGCTGCTGAATATAACTTTGCGGGCGGAATTGAAAAATGCGGCAGTAAAGGGTAACTCATGATTGCAGGAGAGTACTGAGAACACCGGGCGCAGATTATTCCGCATTTCACCGGCGCTGATCTCATCGAGATCAATTTCCTGGGCCTGCAGGCCATTAAACAAAAAGATACTGATCAGCAACGCCAACAGTATCTTAGCCGTGTATATTTTCCGCATAAAAATTATCGTATAATTCCTCTGTCACTTTTTTCTATAAAATCCAGTACATTTTGAACTTCCTGTCCATGATCAGTTTCTTGAATTTTTTTTACGGCATCCGAAACATTCAGGTCTGATTTCAATAATAATTTGTAAGATTGTTTGAGTTCTTTGATAGCTTCTTTTGAAAATTTTCGTCGTCTTAGTCCGATGACATTCAGTCCGGCATAACGCATCGGTTCACCGGCCGCGATAACATAGGGAGGCACATCTTTGATCACCCGGTAACAGCCGCCAATCATGGTATGCTTTCCGATTTTACAAAACTGGTGGACTGCTGTCAGTCCGCCGATGATCGCGTATTCGCCCACTTCCACATGTCCCGCCAGAGTCGCATTATTGGCTAAAATCACTTTGTCGCCAACCACCACATCGTGGGCTACATGAGCATAAGCCATTAATAAACAATCGGCGCCTACCACAGTCTTCCACTTATCATCGGTGCCGCGGTGAATGGTACAAAATTCCCGGATGGTTGTCCGGTCCCCGATAATGGTTTCTGTTTTTTCGCCATTGTATTTCAGGTCCTGATTATCTTCCCCGATTACTGCGGAGTGAAAAACACGGCAGTCTTTGCCGATGGTCACCAGATCGCCGATGAGGGCCTGGGCATCGATGCGGGTGCGGTCGCCGATTTTTACATTGTCCCGAATAATTGTATAGGGGCCGATGGTCACATCTTCGCCTAAAAGGACATTTTTACCGATAATCGCTGTTTCGTGTATGGTTGCCATTTTACTTCCTGTCTCTGTCTACAACCGAGGCCATCATTTCCGCTTCGCAGACCATTTCACCGTCAACAAAGGCTTTGCCGGCAATCTTACACATTCGCATTCTGTATTTTAGTAATTCCACTTTGAAATGCACCTGGTCGCCGGGCACCACCGGTTTGCGGAACCGGACTTTGTCAATACCGGTAAAAAAGACCAGCTTTTCTTCGGCATTGGGTTCGGAATTCAGTAGTAATAATCCACCGGACTGCGCCATTGCCTCAACAAGTAGCACGCCGGGCATAACCGGGTCACCGGGGAAATGTCCCTGAAAAAAATTTTCATTCATCGTCACATTCTTATAGGCGTGAACCCGTTTTTTCGGTTCCAGGTCGACGATCCTGTCAATCAACAGAAAGGGATAGCGATGGGGCAAAATATTCTGAATGCCTTTGATGTCCAGAAAGGCTTTTTTCTCAGCCGGTTCTTTCTGAAATTTTTCCTGGATGGTTTTTTTATCATATTCTTTTTTAATATTTTTGACCAGTTCAATATTGTGTTTATGGCCGGAGCGGGCCGCCAGTACATGGCCTTTGATGGGAACTCCCAGCAAAGCGAGGTCTCCTACCAGGTCTAATACTTTATGACGGACAGCTTCGTTTTTAAAGCGTAATTCAATATTGTTGAGCATACCATTTTCACCCAGCACAATATCTTCATCAATATCATCAAAAAGGTTTTTAATCCGGTCAACTTCTTCCTGGTCGATCTTTTTGTCGACAAAAACCAGGGCGTTGCTGGTGTCACCGCCTTTGATAAGGCCGGCTTCTTTCAGATATTCCACTTCACTGAGAAAACAAAAGGTCCGGGCGGAAGCGTAATCTTCTTCAAATTCTTCATAAATATCATAGGAAGCGGAATACTGAGCGCCCAGTTCCGGAATTTTATAATCCACCATGCAGGTGATTGAAAATTTGTCAGCCGGAAGAATATGAATTTCCGATTCATTCTCCTGGTCGCCGTAGCGCACAATTTTATCGATTTCCAGTACCGGCTGGGGAATATTCTGCTCTTTGATGCCGGCTTTTTTGATGGCTTCGACAAATTCAATGGCGCTGCCGTCGCAAACCGGCGGTTCAATATTATTTACTTCGATATAACAATTATTAATATTCATTCCGGCAAGTGCAGCCAGCACATGCTCGACAGTATGCAGCCTGTTCCCCTGCTCTTCGATTGTCGTACCGCGGGAAATATCAACCACGTGTTCGATATCGGCGGCAATTTCCGGATGCCCCTCCAGGTCTGTGCGAATAAAAACATAGCCGGTGTTTTCCGGGGCCGGCTTAAAAGTGAGCTTACTTTTAACGCCGGTGTGCAGTCCTTTGCCGGATACGGAAACAGCTTCTTTAATCGTCCTCTGATTTCTCACTATATGTCCTTCTCATTAATGATCTTTTCCATTGCTTTGATACGCTTTTTCAAATCGGGAATGGAACGAATGTTGACAATTTCCCTGGTTTTCACCTTGTATTTTGCCGCCGGATAGCCAAACCAGAATTCGTTGGAAGCGACAGTTTTCGTAATGCCTGACTTGGCCGCGATCACAGCGCCGGAACCAATCTCAATATGGCCGGCGATGCCCACCTGGCCGGCAATGGTTACATGATCACCAATTTTTGCGCTGCCGGCAATACCGGTTTGTCCGGCTATGAAACAATAATCGCCGATTTTCACATTGTGTCCCACCTGGATCAAATTGTCAAGTTTTGTTCCTTTACCGATCTCTGTGTTGCCGATGGTTCCTCTGTCAATAGAGCAATTGGAGCCGATCTCCACTGCTTCACGGGTAAGGACCCGGCCGGTTTGGGGAATTTTTTCGATTTCCCCGCCTTTGCGTACAAACCCGAAGCCATCACTGCCGATGACTGTTCCGCTATGAACGATATTGTCTTCTCCCACAGAACAGAGATGATAAACAGTAACATTGGGGTAAAGGATGGAATTGGCCCCGATCCTGGCGCCATTGCCAATATAACAATTCCCATAAATACAAGCCCCGTTTTCGATAATGGCTTTGGATTCAACAATAACATTGGGCCCGATGTAAATATCATTTCCAAGAATGGCGGTATTATCCACCAGCGCGGTTTTATGAATTTCCGGCTTTGGTTTGGGAATGGACGGGCGAAAGGTTTCCAGGCACTGGGAAAAAGCCAGGTTGACATTGTCCACTTTGATCAGATTTTTATACTGACGGTCAAAATTTCTGCTGACAATGATGGCCGTGGCTTTGGTTGTATCAATGTATTTGGTATATTTTTCATTGCCCAGAAAGGTAATCTCCCCGGGCAATGCGTTTTGGATTTCTGCGACGTCGCGGATAACGGCTTTCGGATTGCCAACCAATTCTCCCCCGACGAGTTCAGCTAACTCTTTGAGGGTTTTGGTCATTTTTCCTCGGTTCCGGTTCTTTCCAACTTGTAGATCACGTCGTCGGTAATATCATGAACAGGTTCGGCGTAGAGAATGCTGCCGGCAACTGTATCGAAAACGAAATCAAGATTTTTTTCCTCGGCAACCTCTTTGATCACTCTTTTGACCTTTTCCAATACCGGGCCGACAATTTCATTTTGTTTTTGATAGATTTCACCCTGGGGACCCAGTTTCTGCTGTTGAAAAACCTGAATCTGCTGCTGTAATTGCAACATTTGTTCTTCTTTGGTTTGTCGTTTGGATTCACTCATCATCATCTTCTGCTGTTCATAGGACTGTCTTAAACTGTCCAGTCTGGCCAGCATCTGCTGATATTCATTTTGCAATTTTTGAGCTTCCACATCAAGTCTGCTCTGGGCATCCTGGGCGTCTTTGTATTCCGCCAGGATTCTGTCTGAGTTCACAAAGGCAATGTTCTGCGCTGCCATAGCAGTGGTCAAAAGTCCGGTAGTTAATACCAAACCAACGATCAGTAATAATGATAATTTTTTCACAATTTACTCCTTAACTTACTTTTATTGTTAATATTTCTTAAAAAGGCATTCCAAATATAAAATGGGTTTTCCAGCCCGGCGGGCCATCAATTTCATCATATTCCACATCATCCAGTCCATATCCGAAATCAACACCGATCATGCCGATCTGGGGCATAAACATACGGGCGCCAACACCGACGGATCGTTTCAGGTCAAAGGGGTCTGCGGAAGAAAGGTCCTGCCAGTTATTTCCCGCTTCCAAAAAGGCGAGCCCGTAAATCACCGGATTTTCGGAGACAGAAAGACGCAATTCAAAGGAATACTTCAAAATCGCATTACCCGGCGCGTAGTAGCTGGATGATTGGGTAAAACTGCCCGGGCCAATGGCGTTTTCTTCATATCCGCGCAGGCTGACACCACGCACCATCATGCCGGCGCCACCCAGGAAAAACTTATGGTAATAGGGAATATAACTATCTTCATTCAATTTGTTCAAGACACCTATCTGTACTGAATTTTTAAAAACAAATTTCCACCAGACCGGTGTGTAATTATCCATTTTCAAAACATGTTTATGAAAATCTTCGCCGCCACCTAAGGGGCCGCCACTGAAGGTAGAGCTTAAACTAAAATCAGATCCGGTAGTGGGGAATTGCGGCCTGTCCAAACTGTTTCGACTAATGGTCTGACTGATACTGATACCATTGTAATTGTATCCCCGGTAAATATTGGATGAAAATTCCGGATCAACATTGGTGATTTCACTATGGGAATAATTCAGGCTCCAGATTCCCTGAAAGTAATTGTCCGGCCAGCGAAACCGGCGGCCAAACCGCACTGAAGCGCCATAGGAATTCCTGTCATAGGGTTGGTATCCGTATGTGCTGTAGCGGCTGCCGCGTTCACTGTAATAAACACTGCCACCCACCAGGTTCGGCGTATCAAATAGCCAGGGCTCGGTATAACTAACGGACATGGACTTGTAAGCCGCGGTTCCGGTACTGCCAAAGGAATAATTAACCCCTTGCTGGTAACTCAGCTTTAACTGCTGACCGGTTCCCATCAGGTTGTTGAATTCCACGCCGCCGCCGCCAATAAAACCGTATAATTCACTGTAAGAGATAGAGAGATTGGCGCGGTCCGCCGAGCGTTCCTCCACGGTAAATTCCAGGTCAATTTCCTTTTCACTGCGGGGCACCACATCAGGCACCACATCAGCGAAGTAATTCAGCATAAACAATTCCCGCTGACTGCGCATCAGTTTGCTGCGGTTAAACTTTTCGCCGGGAAAGATTTTCAGTTCACGGCGCATTACATTGTCATAGGTTTTATCATTGCCGACAAAATTGATCTGATGTACTTTGACCTCGTAATTTTCCGTGATCTGCAATTCAACATTGACCACATCCTCGCCCACCGGCACTTCCATCGGATTGATCTGAAAATAGAGATAACCACGGTCCATATACAACGTCTGAATACGTTCATACATTCCTTTTTCGAATTCCGTCTGATTGTAGACATCCCCTTCATTGATTCCCAGGGCATTATGCAATACCCGGTCTTCATACAATGTGTTGCCCGAGAAGGTAATATCACCGTATTTGTAAAGATTTCCTTCCCTGACATCGATATTGATAAACATTTTTTTCTTGTCTTCGGAATAGTAGAGGGAATCCCCGAGGATTTCAAAATCACGGTAGCCGTGGCTGCGGTAAAATGTTCTTAATAATTTTTTGTCTTCTTCAAATTCTTCACGGTCAAATTTTCCTAATCTGAAAAACAACAAGAAGCGTTCTTTGGTTTTGTCAAAAGCCCCGCGCAGTTTGCGATCGGAAAAAGCCTCGTTTCCGGTGAAGGTAATTTCATCGATACGGACTTTTTTGTTTTCATCAACTTTGATCTCCATATCCTTAATGTGATCTTTATCCGTATCTTTCAGCGTGGTCTCAACTTCCGCCAGCAGATAGCCGTCTTCCTTGTATAGTTCTTTGATCTTGCGGCGAATTTCTCCCAGTTTGAAAGGAGACAATACTTTGCCGGGCGTAATATAGATTTCTTCCTTGATTTTTTTGTCACTGATCTTTTTGTTGCCTTCGAATTCCACTTGTCCGAGCCGGGGATATTCATCCACCCGGATGATCAGAAAAAGGCCGGCATCAGTCGCTTTATCCATCAATATCTGAACATCGGAAAAGATTTGCAGGTCCCACAGATTGCGAACCGCTTCGGAAATATCCGAATAATCCACCATTCGTCCCACAATCAATCCCGACTGGACTTTGATGCTGGATTCTGATATACTCTCATTTCCTTCAACAGAGACCCCCAGTAATTTCATTTGTTCCGGCGCCTGTGCCATTAATAAGCCGGTTAATAGTGTTATTCCAATTATTATTTTTAAAAAATCTCTAAACTCAAAATGCATTACGATTTACCCTTTGTCTTTCATTATCTGTTCACTCGTTTTGCCGAAGCGTCTTTCTCTTGTATTGTAATCCAGTATCGCCTTAAAAAGTTCCCGGCTTCTGAAATCAGGCCAAAGTTCATCAGTGATAAAAAATTCCGTATAAGCCATTTGCCAAAGTAAAAAATTGCTCAGCCTCATTTCACCACTGGTCCGAATCAGCAGGTCAGGGTCCGGAATCGATCCGGTATAAAGATAATCACCGAACAGATTTTCTGTCAGGTCATCTCCAGACAATTTATTTTGATTGACATCTTTAATGATTTTTTTCACACCATCCAGGATTTCCTGGCGGCCGCCATAACTCAAGGCTAAAATTAAATTCAGTCCGGTATTGCCGGATAACTTTTCAACACCATCCAATAATCCTTTGCGGGGTTTTTCCGGCAGGTCTTCGACACGGCCGATTATGGATAGTTTAACATTGTTTTTGTCCAACTCCCGCACTTCTTTTTTGATCGTCCTGAGCAGTAATTGCATCAGGCCGGTCACTTCGGTTTTGGGACGCCCCCAGTTTTCCACGGAAAAGGTGTAAAGCGTCAGATACCTGACGCCCAACTTGCCGCATTCTTCCACAATCTCACGCACGGAATTGATGCCTTCATTATGTCCGAATATCCGGGGCTTGTTGCGTTGTTTGGCCCAGCGGCCATTCCCGTCCATAATGATTGCGATATGCTCGGGTATCTGACATTTTTCTATCAAATCCCGGCGAATTTCTTTAATATTTTTTTCTAAATCAATCATAAAAAAGATTTCAAAAGTTACCTTTATATATATATAAAGTCAATGGAAAACAATGTACTTCATTTTCAGGAAAAATAAAATCCATATTCCGGTTAATTCAGTAGTGCTGGGTGCTGGGTTCTGGGTGCTGGGTGCTGGTCTCTGGGTGCTGCCTGCCCGGCGTA
>CAYYMT010000125.1:0-7826 GCA_964472715.1 uncultured bacterium
GGTGATTTTTATACAGCCAGTGATTTTTTTGCTTCTTTTTTCATCAAGGAAAAAAAAGAAGATCGTTGGGTTAAATCAACCCATTACAATTCGTATAGGATTAATTTTATCGGGACTAAATTTTTATATGGGCTTAATAAAAACAGAAGCATTACTGCTGAAAAAAGTAAATTTTCGTGATTCCAGCACTATCATTCAATTTTATACCCGGGATGAAGGGCGCGTGTCGATCATTGCCAAAGGAGCCCGGCAGATCAAAAGTCAGTATCGCGGCTACCTGGAACCTCTGACCCATCTTTCCATAATTTACTATGATAAACCCACCCGGGAAGTACAAACCCTCGGGAAAGTGGACATGATACAGAATTTTGTGAAAGATAGCAATAATGTCGTGGCTTCCTATCACGGCCTGGCAATCCTGGAATTGATCAATAAAATGGTGCATCATAATGAAGAAAACCAAAAATTATTTCAATTGACAATACATTCATTACAGTATATTGACCGCTACTCACAGGAATCTAATATCGGCTTGATTGTATTCCTGCTGCATGCCATAAAAATTCTGGGATATCAAATTGATTTTGAGCACTGCCGGTTTTGCGGTCATGAATTGCGGGGTTTCTATTTCGAAGAGAGTAATCCGCAACCGGTTTGCGCTCACTGTGCGGGGCGTCATTATGTCAATATTACCGGTGAGCAGCTGAATTGGCTGAGAGCGGTAAACGCCCTGAACACCGGCCATCCTTTTCAAAAGATCATGGAAATGAAGGGAACCGGAAAAATTATCAATTTTTTACTCTGTTATGCTGGCATGTATTTTGACTTTTATCCAAAATTGAATAGTTTGGAATTACTCAGGTTTTTTAAATAGCAAGGAAGCAAATGTCTTATTATAACAGCAATTCTACAAATTATGGCCAATATCATATGCGGCCGCAACTTTTTAAAGGGGCCATCAAGGTCTTGATCATCACAAATCTGGTGGTGTTTTTGGTTACGAATCTTCTGGGGATCAATAATTTTGTGTTCCGGTTTTTTGGACTGGTGCCGAAAGCAGTCTGGTCCAATGGATTTATCTGGCAATTATTTACCTACATGTTCGTTCATGGCGGATTCATGCATTTGTTTATGAATATGTTTGTGTTGTGGATGTTTGGTATGGAGCTGGAAAGTTACTGGGGTAAAAAAGAGTTTCTGCGGTTTTTTATCATCACCGGTATCGGTTCCGGCCTGATCACTTTTCTGTTTAGTTTGAATTCTACCATTCCGGTTGTGGGCGCCAGCGGGGCTGTTTATGCGTTATTATTGGCTTTTGCGATGATGTTTCCCGACCGGCGAATTTATCTCTATTTCCTTTTTCCCATACAGGCCAAATATTTTGTGCTGATCATCGGACTGGTCACCTTTTTTAGTTCCATTCGGCCGACTACCGGCGGCATCAGCCATTTAACACACCTGGGCGGATTAGTTGTGGGCTATATCTATCTGAAACGAAATTATCTCAACTATAAAATGAAGCAGTGGCTGCCGAATATCTCCATCAAAAATCCCTTTAGCAAGATCATTCGTAAAGTTGAAAAGGATAAATCAACCAATGGTGATAATTCCACAAAATATGATACTGATGAAACCATGCGTGAGCAGGTGAACATTATTTTGGATAAAATTAGCCGGGAAGGATATGACAGTTTGTCGGAAGATGAAAAGCGGACCCTTTATCTGGCGAGCCAATATTTCGCGGAGCATCAGAAAAAATCCTGAACTCTGCTGTTGAACAGCATGACCTGTAAATATTGGGTTTGTTTTAAAAATTAACTTTTTAAAACGTATTGCGATAGCTAAATTATACCTCACAATTGGGGAAGTATTAGAACAAAATCGTTAAATTGGAATTTTTACTAATTTTATTATGAATGATAATCTTAGCATGAATAATAAAGGTCGTTATATTTTAAAAAGAATCACCCATGAACTACTTATCGTTGTCATTTCATATTTTTTCGTCCATTTATTTAAATATCAGGCTTTTTATTATTATCCTTTCACATTCAAAGTTTTAGCGATCATATATTTCTGCCGAATGATCATTCAGTACACTCTCAAGGATTTGTGGAATATTCAGTTCGGGTATTTCAGAGGCCTTTTTCATGTTATTAAAAGTTCGGTTTATCATGTTTTTTTCGTCTCCTTTATAATAATATGGTTTGACCTGTATCGATTTTCCAGGTTGTTGATTTTTGGAACAATTCTGCTTCTGTCAATTTTTGATCTCATCAGATTTCATATTTTGTATCTTAAAAGTGACGATACAACCAAAAACAAGCAACCGGAACACAAAGATTACAAAAAAGTTTTTTTATATTTCTTTTTGGATTTATTTCTCTGGCTATTTTTCTTTTTCCTGATCAATCCCCTGGATTATCATCAATTTACAGCTGACATTTCAATGCAAACCACATTTTTATTGATGACCGGCCTGTGGTTTGGCGCATCTTTTTTAACTGAGAAATTCACCACCAATTTTTATAATAATTTTTGGCATATTATTTCCCCGCTATGGAAAAGTACGGTCATAATTGGCATGGGAGCCGCTTTTTTAAGAGTCCTGACAGGAAGTCAATTTACCAGTGAAATGAGAATCATCCCCTTTTTGTTTGTCTACACACTTACAGAGATCATTGTTCTTTTTGTCTATTATATTGTTTTTAAGATCGATAAACGGGAATTGGTGCGGGAAGAAAATATCAATATTGACCAGGTCATTGATGAGTCCGACGATATCTGGCTGGAAGATGAAAAATACGCCATTGACACACTCACCCGGTTTGTTGAGAAAAAAAATAAGAACAATACAATCAAAAGTTTGCAGGAACTGATTGATTTTATTGCCTCGATACCCAAACTGAGATCTGTAAGGAAAGAGCAGACCGTAACTTATGATACAGAGCATCTGTTTAATATAGAAGAAATCAAACCGCACTCACTAAATCTTCTGATCAATATGCACCAGGTGAATGATTTTTCATCCCTCAATGATTATTTCCTGACCATTTACAGAAAATTAGTACCCGGCGGATATTTTGTTTCAAAGGTGCGTACAATTCATATTCATAAAGTGCGGTTCTTTAAAAAATATCCTAAGTTCATCGCGCAATTATTTTATATTTTCCATTATTTGTTCTATCGAGTATTTCCCTATACGCCGGTTTTGGATAAAATATTCTATTTATTAAAAAGAGGCCGCAGAACCGTAATCGCAAAAGCGGAAGTGCTGGGAAGACTATATTACTGTGGCTATAAGGTCGTCAGTACTCACGAAATCGGCGATTATTTGTATTTTCTCAGTCAAAAATCGGACCTGCCGTCACTCAAAGAAACACCAACCAGTAGTTTGATCATAAAACTGAAAAGAGTTGGCATGAACGGCAGAATTTTTAATTTATATAAATTCCGGACAATGTATCCTTATTCAGAATATTTGCAGGAGTATATTTATCATTTAAACAAATTGTCGGAAAGTGGTAAGTATCAGGATGATTTTCGTATCACCGGATGGGGAAAATTTCTGCGAAAATTCTGGCTGGATGAATTGCCCCAAATATATAATTATATCAGAGGAGATTTGAAACTGGTTGGCGTGAGAGCCTTAAGTTACCATTATTTTAGTCTCTATCCGCCGGAGATGCGGACTATGAGAATTCGCTATAAAAACGGCTTGTTGCCGCCCTATTATGCGGACATGCCAAAAGATTGGGATGAGATTATCGAATCGGAAAGGCGCTATTTTGAAAATAAGAAGCAAAAGCCTTATTCGACGGACATTCTCTATTTTTTTAAAATTGTTAAAAATATATTGATCCATAAAAGAAGAAGTATGTGATTTTATCCGCTTGTTTTGGTGATCCACATATCTTTTCTTTGCGGAAACATCTCCAAAAGTTTTAATAAATCCTTTTTCGCGGCCCGGAAATTTTCATACCTGCCATATCTGACCCGGTAATAGATATGATTATTTATTTTCCTTTTTTGAAGGTAGACATTTACATCCCTGGCTTTGATCCGGTTTATTTCAGATAATGTTTTATCGTAATCTGTACTGGAAAAAATCTGTATGGTATAATATTTTTCAGATGTTTGCGATGATTGGCGTATCTCCGGCTGCTGTGGCATTGTGTTTCGCCGTTGGGTTACCCGTTCCGAAGAAAAAGAGGGCTTGCCAATCGCTGTCCAGGTTTCATTTATAATCATATAAGCGTCTTCTGTGTCGATTAAGAGTTTTTTAACGCCAAGATCCGAATAATTGTCTGCTTCATAATGTTGTAAAAATTTCACCAGAACAGAGGTGTCCAGTGTATCAATGATTTGAATTTTTTCGATTTTGATGGCAATCCGGTCGGTTTTTTCAAAGACTTCCTTCTTATCTGAATAATAGTCGCGCAAAGTCATATCTTTATGCTTAAAGAAGGGAGCGTAAAAGCTGATATATTTATCCAGATTTTGTCTTTCCCATGAATTTTTCCAATTCAAGATAAAATCTTCGATCTTATTTTTTAATTCCGGATCATCGATTACTTTGGTGGTTTGGCGATTATCTTCATCACAGGGCTCGCAGTAAGGGTCTTCTTCCGGCCGGAATAAATCGATTGAATCTGTGGAAACATCGACAATTCCAACAGAATGCCTAGGGGCGGTGCTTGTCGTTACTTCCCTTGCGGTATTCCCTGTTTTCACGAAGACCGTATCGGGTTTTTCAGGGACCTTTTTGGATAGTTTACTCTCCAATTCTTGATTTCTTTTTTCCAGTTCAGCCAGTCGTTTTTCTATTCTATCCAAATTTTTGTCATTGCTTTTTCTTTTTGGCGAATCGGAATTGTTTACAACATCATCTTTGGGATAAGTTTTTGGGGGCCAGGAATTATGCACGTTGTATAATTTATCCAAATCACTTTTTCGTTTGAAAATGGAGAAAAACTTTAAGTTAAGGCCGAGATTGAATTCATAAAACCCGTCATCCACTTCACCGGCTGCCACGCCATCCAGGTATTCGGTGGAAGTGTAATTGTATTTGGCCATCAGGGTTATCGAAAAATGGTCGGAGAAAGGATAATCCATCCCCAATCCTGCGAATATGATATAACTGTCAAAGGGATCATTGGGAAACCGGGTCTTTGGTGATACCTCCGTGGTGAGTGGGCCACCGCCAATTTCTAAAAAAGGACTTGTACAGCGCGGACATTCCGGGTCCCGGAAATAATATCTGAGATTCAGTGTAGAGGCGTTGATCGACGCTTCCATTGTATCTTTGGAAGGGAAAAAAGCGCCATAGGATTGCTGGTACAGCAGGTAAAATTGCGGCGTAAATCCAATGCCGCCAAAGCCTTGCAGCCCATATCCGTCGCCCTTCAGATCCGCTTCCAACCATGTTCTCGCGCCGGAAATACCGAATTTCAAAGACATTGCTGAAGATACAGAAATAAACAAAAATATTATGATTAACAGGGATAATATTTTGGTTCGCATTTATTTCCTCCACTATTCTTTATATTGTATTAAAAGTAATAGTTTTAATTCATAATTCATAACAAAGTTTCTTATGATTGATAAGAAATAGAAAGTTAGGCTCTGTAAGAGTTGTTGTTAACTGATAGAACCAATTTTCTTCTTTTTTCCTTGGAAAAAACAAACATTATTAAAACTCTGAAAGAGTTAAACAAATTAGAAAATTTAATACACTATAAGTGATTTTTAATCCAACAATTAATCGAATAATTTTAAAAATGATTGTTGATTCTTAAAAAAACCGGCTTTTTATTGGCAAAAAAATAAATTAATCATAAATAAACTGTAAATTTTCTAAATAATTCTTTGATTTATCTTTTCTGTCGTCTAATTTAGTGAGAAGCGTAAATTATGCTTGGATATATGTACGGTTTTTATCTAATTTGACGCCAGATAAGTATATCTTGCAATTAAACCCGATAGGATTTAGCATGAAAAAGATATTTTCTTTTGTACCAATTTTAATCATAGTTCTTTTGACCGGTTGTGAATCAATGTTGTCGACAAATCTTGACTTCAATGCCAAAGATTTTACCGACATTTTTGACTTTTCCACCTCGAAAAATGTAAATGTAGAAATTGTTACACTGGATCAGCAGGATAATCGGATTGGGAATGTTTATCATGAGATTTTTTGCAATGGTAAAAAAATCGCTGCCGGAAGGTCTTTGCCGGGAGGCGCTTATTTATCAAGGGTTACAATTCCATCCTATATTGATGAACTTATTGTCAAATCCAGATATGGAAAAAAGACCAGTGAAACGACTGTGCCTGTTAAAGGACAAAAACTGGATTTGGAAATACCCAAGAGTGACCTACAAATTGAGAATTCTTTGAATTTGTATAAAAGTGTTGGTACTGCTGAGTATACATACACAGTTGAAGCTGGTGCAGCAAATTTTTCAGAAAAATATGCTGAAGTGAGATACAGGAGTTTTAAAAATACTGGTGGTAATGAGATTTATATTGGACCAGATATCGATGAGGAAGTACGAAATGAAGCATTGGTCAATTGGGATGTCGGTAATACTCATAATATCACTTTTGATTATGACGCTACAACGAATATTATTTCAACAACGGTGTCAGTAAATGGGATTGACTACAGCCAAAGTTATGACATCGATAGTGCCCCAGTAAATCATATTAATTCCCTGCAAATTGATGTTGTTATGCGCGATAATAAAGGTATTGTCGAGCTAAATAATTTAACATTAGATGGGAATGGTATTGGAAATTTTTCAGGAGAAGGCTGGAATACATGGAAAGTATACGGTTTTGATTTTACCAATGGTTTTTCTGTGACAACAGACTTATTTTTAGACGGAAAATTTACTGGGTCACAAGAAAAATGTAAAGTGCAATTAACCTTTGGTTATGATGATTCATATCCTATCGATACTGATGGAGACGGCGTTATGGATGACGTTGATGAATATCCCAATAACCCTGCCCTGGCATTCAATAATAATACCACCGGCACACTGGCTTTCGAAGACCTCTGGCCGGAAAAAGGGGATTATGATTTTAATGACATGGTGGTTGATTATGATATCAATCAGATAACCAATGCGAACAATGAAATTGCTCAGATAGGATTGCACCTGGATGTTGTGGCAGCCGGCGCGCAGTACAATAATGCTTTTGGTATTGAGATACCGGGATTGTTACCTGGGAATGTATCTGGTACTAGTGGAGATTTTCGAAAACAAACCTCAATACCGGATACGGATATCAGCAGAAGTGGCAATTTTGTAATTGTCCCCTTTGATAATGTCCAGCAACTCTTTAATGACCGGACCTATTACATCAACACAAAATATTATCCCGTGGAAACAATTTCGACTTTAAATTATACAATTGAATTGGCCTCGCCGATAGATAGCACGACATTCGCTTCCTTGACAACACCGCCATATAATCCCTTTATTATCATTAAGAGTGAATTAGACAGTGCTGAAGTCCACCTGATGGGTAAGACATCCACCTTTTACGATACCGGTGATATGGCTGAACCGTACAAAGATGATAATGGAATGCCCTGGGCGATTGATATCGCGGAAAAATTTGACTACCCTTTAGAGAAAGTAGATATCAGGGATGCATTTAATTATTTTCAGGCATGGGCGGAAAGTGATGGTAATGATCACCAGGATTGGTATAAAGATTTGGACGGTTACCGGGACTCTGACAGTACCTACACTCAGGCTGATTAATTCGCATTATTCTAAAAAAATATAAATAATAGAAGCCACTCGATTTTT
>CAYYMT010000125.1:7926-10202 GCA_964472715.1 uncultured bacterium
CTGGTTAACTCAGGGTTTGTTTACTTGTATATTTTTTGTCAACCCCTGCCTGGTTTTTAAACAGATATGCCCTTATATGTGTAAAATATAAACATCTAATCCTATAATTTTATCTTTGAATATTGACAAATAATCGTGTATGTGTCTATAAAATATTTGTTTATCTCATTTGGCACAACAATCTCATTAAAATCATCAGTATAAATGGCCTTGAATGTCTGGTTGACCGATCCGGTAAGGGTTCTCGGGCAAGTTGATATACGGCCATGAATATGGAACTTGCTGTATTTTCTTTGTTTTTTTTAAAGTAAAAAACAGTATAGCAGAAAAAATGTGTAAAAAAAATTCGAATTTGAGTAACCAATTTATATTGGGTAATTCTAATTTTTTTGATGATTAAACAGGACGAGGTGATTAGTGAAGTTTTTTATACGGATACTACTGGTTTTTGCGCTTATTTTTCTCAATGCTTGTGAGTCTATGCTTGAGACAGAACAGGACCTCAAATTTTCGGTTATCACTGAAGATTTTGTATTTGAAACGACACAGGTGGTTGAGTTGGATATTATTCTGGCAAATTATGATGGCCGGCCGGGTGATAATGTCAAATTTTCAATATTTAATAACAATCAACAAATTGCCGCCGGTATTACCGATAGGGCCGGGCGCTATTCAACAAAATTAGTACTTCCGACTTATGTGAAAAATATAAAAGTGGTGACAAATGATCCGGAATACCGGGGCGACGTGTCAGTATTGATTAATAGAAACAGGAATCAAATTTATCTATATAATGATCTGAAAAATAATTTATCAACCGAAAAGCCGGCACCTGTTGAAAAAGCCTCTGCTATTCAGAAAACTTCTGACAATTCGACGACTATAGAGGAGTATGAATTTGGTTTGGCTGGTGTAACTGATAGTGGAGACGGACCCTATAATCCCGCCAATGGTGATCTAAACGTTTATATTGAAAATGTGGCAGGCCGTTCTTGTATTGATGTCTATTACAATGGTGGGAAATTAGAAGAAATAACCGAATCAAAACTAATTACGCTGTATGTTAATAGTGATGATGAAGTCAGGGTTATTACTTATGATGATCCCGATCATACGGGAAATTACTGCGGCTGGTTTGTACAATATGGTTCAGGCTCTTTTACGATTGAAGATAATGACTATATTGTTGATCTGGCCAATCCGTTGATAAATAGCCATAATTATGTTAAAGTTACACCCTGGATCGCGGCAGGTGATTGTCAATGCAGTGATGAAGAGGGAGAGCCTGAATATAATGTCTGTGATGGCTACCCGGACTGGCAGGAAAAATATGCTTCCGTAAGGTATAAAAGTTTTGGCAATACGGGGTCTAATGAGCATTACCTGGGGGTGAATGATTTAGGGGATGGCGGCAATCGTGTTGAAACCGGATTCACCTGGAATGTGCCGGGATCCTTTGATATTGAATTCGAATATGACGCTGCATCTCACACGTTAATATCGATTATTGACAATGATCCGTCAACCAGGCTGGAATATGTCATTGGCCATGCGCCTGATAACCCGATCAATGTAATGGGGATTGATGTTGTACAGCGAACCACCGGCGCCACTGTTGAATTCAATAAAGTTCAATTGGACGGGAAAAATGTTGGTGATTTTGCCGGTGATGGATGGCAATCATGGACAGTCAGCGATTTTGACGGTAGTGACGGCTTTGTTGTCACCGGCACTATCGATTTAAAAGGAGACTTTTCCGAAAGCAGCAGCGAGATGGACAAAATCCAAATCTCTTTGGGATATGAACATAATCCCTGTGAGGATAACGATGATGATGGTGATGGTGTTGAAAATGATGATGATGACTATCCTGATGATCCGGACAAAGCCTTCAACAATATTACTGACGGATTTTTAGCATATGAGGACCTGTGGCCGGAAAAGGGGGACTATGATTTTAATGATCTGGTGATAGATTACACCATCAATCAGATTACCAACGCTGATAATAATATCGTAGAAATTGAAATGGATCTGGAAGTGATTGCCGCCGGCGCTAAGTACAATAATGCTTTTGGCATTGAGATTCCCGATTTAATGATGGCAAATATTGCCCGGATTGATGGAGAATTTTTTCATGAAACGGAATTGCCGAATTCGGCTGAAAGTGTTAATGGAAATTTTGTGATCATTCCCTTTGATCACACCCAACAATTTTTCAGTGGAAATACCCATTATATCAATACCCGAAGTTATCCCCCGGAAACTACCAAAAA
>CAYYMT010000126.1:0-10019 GCA_964472715.1 uncultured bacterium
GATAATTAAAATTATTTCAAACCTTTTTTTCAAAGGTTTTATTTGAGAGTCTGCCCTATACATTATATTGTGTATTTTACTTTTTCATGACCATAAATCTAATATCAATGAGGTTTTTCAAATCTTACATTCCTTTGTTTTAATAATCCTTTCGCAACACCTGACAGACAATCTCTTAAGAAAACCATTTTTTATTATTTTACTTTTGCTTAAATTTCGTCCTAAAAAAAATCAAATCATTACTTGATTTTGGTGGTAATGATATTGTAAATTTTCAGGCTTTAAAATGTAATGAATTAAAATACAAGGGTAACTATGAAACCAAAAATTCATCCAAAATACGTAGATTGTACTGTAACTTGCGCATGTGGCAACACATTTGAAACGCGCTCCACCAAGGGCGACAAATTAAAAGTTGAAATTTGTTCAAATTGTCATCCATTCTACACCGGAAAACAGAAAATTCTCGATACAGCAGGTAGAATCGAAAAATTTAATCGCAGATATGGTATAAAAAAATAGTTAATTCAATTTGAAAGTTTAAACGCCATCCTCCATTGTTATAAATGCGGTTGGCGTTTTTTAATATTATATGAGTAAAAAAATATTAGTTGGTGGCCAGGCTGTGATAGAAGGCGTAATGATGCGTGTTCCCGGCGCTTATGCCACCGCTGTCAGAATTCCCGATGGAGAAATACGCACAACACGAAAAGAACACAAAAGTTTCATTGAGCGGTATCCATTTTTCAAAAAACCTATTTTCCGCGGAATGATATCATTGGTGGAAAGTATGAAAATCGGATTTGGTACCCTACAATGGTCAGCTGACATTGCCATTGAAGAAGAACAAAAAAAAGAAAACAAGGAAGTCAAAAAAGAAAATAAAATCATGACTTTTTTGACCACACTTTTTGCCTTTGCCCTGGGAATCGGATTATTTGTGGTACTCCCTCTTTTTCTTACCACAAAATTGCTGAATATCGAAAAACAGGCCTTTTCATTCAACATAATTGCCGGTAGTTTTCGTATTGTATTTTTTCTGGTCTATCTATGGCTGATCTCACTGATGAAAGACGTCAAAATACTCTTTCAATATCATGGGGCGGAACACAAAACAGTTTTTGCTTTTGAAGACGGTAAAGATCTGACCATCGACAATGTTCGTCCGTATACGACTTTTCACCCCCGCTGCGGTACCAGTTTTATCTTCATTATTTTGTTGGTTTCCATTTTAATGTTCGCGATTATTGACACCCTGGTAATTCTTGCCCTGGGTCATATCACGCTGCCATTGCGGATTCTTTTACATATAATACTGCTGCCACTTGTTTCCGGTGTCGGTTATGAGGTTCTCAAACTATCTGCCAGGCACCAGGATAATCCCATTTTTTCCGCCCTGACAAAACCGGGATTATGGCTCCAGCGAATCACCACA
The DNA here is from genome assembly GCA_964472715.1 of uncultured bacterium. Lineage (GTDB taxonomy): Bacteria > Fidelibacterota > UBA2242 > UBA2242 > JAFGTP01 > JAFGTP01. The sequence continues at coordinate 1,436 of CAYYMT010000126.1, forward strand.
ACTCAGCCGACAGATGACCAACTGGAAGTGGCTATCACCTCCCTAAAAACCGCTTTTGGCGATAAATACGAAGAATACAGAGGCCAAAAATATAAGGCCGAAGCAATCGATTAAAAAGGTATTTTATGCTCGACAAACTAAAAGAAGTACAATCACGCTATAATGACATCAATAAAGAAATTGTCAAACCGGAAGTGATCAACAACCAGGAACAATACGCTAAACTCACAAAAGAGCACAGCGACCTTCAACCCATTGTCGAGAAAGGCAAAGAATACATCAGAATCTGTGAAAAAATTGAAGAAGACAAAGAAGCTCTCAAAGGCAATGATGAAGAACTGATCGAATTGGTCAACATGGAGTTGGAAGAATTGGAAGAGCGCCGGACAAAACTGGAAGAAGAACTGAAGTTTTTGCTCCTTCCCAAAGATCCCAATGATAACAAAAATGTCATTATCGAATTAAGGGCCGGCACCGGTGGCGATGAAGCAGCGCTTTTTGTGGCCGATCTTTATCGTATGTACACCAAATATGCAGAAAACAATAATTGGGAAGTAGAAACATTACAGAGTAATAAAGTAGGACTCGGCGGATTAAAAGAAATCTCCTTTGGCCTAAAAGGCCAGGGCGTTTACGGAACCATGAAATTTGAATCTGGTGTGCACCGTGTTCAGCGGGTGCCCGAAACAGAAACCCAGGGCCGTGTCCACACATCAGCAGCAACTGTAGCCGTTCTTCCGGAAGCTGAAAAAGTTGATATTCAAATCGAACAAAAAGACCTCAAAATCGATACATACCGGGCCAGTGGCGCCGGTGGACAACACGTGAACAAAACCGAATCAGCCATTCGAATTACTCACCTGCCGACAAATCTGGTTGTCACCTGCCAGGATGAATCTTCCCAGCATAAAAACAAAGATAAAGCCATGAAAATTCTGCGCAGCCGCCTGTTAGCAAAGAAACAGGAAGAACAGCAGAAAAAAATATCCGCCAAACGTAAATCCATGGTTGGCAGCGGCGACCGTAGCGCTAAAATCCGAACCTATAATTTTCCCCAGGGACGGGTCACAGACCACCGCATCAACCTGACACTCTATAAACTTGACAAAGTTATGGAAGGCGATTTGGATGAAATTATCAACGAAGTAAAGGTTGCCCACAACATGGAATTGTTGAAATCATCAGGAATGGGTGAATAAGCCGGCATTCAATGGATAACAGCGACAAAAAAATCTGGCGTATTGTCGATTTACTGGAATGGTCCAAAGCCTATCTTCACAAAAAAAATATAGAATCCCCACAAATTGAAGCCGAACTAATGCTGCGGGATATATTGAATTTGTCCCGGTTGGATATCTATCTCAATCATAATCAAATTGTCAATCAGCAAGAACGGACACAATTAAAAAATTATTTAAAGAAAAGAGTTTCCGGTATTCCGATCCAGTATATAATTGGTTATTCGGAATTTATGGGTTATAAAATTTTTGTATCGCCGGATACATTGATTCCCCGGCAGGATACGGAAGTAATTGTCGAGCAAATCTATGACCGGTATGATCAAGACCAGGAATTAAAAATTCTTGATCTCTGTACCGGGTCCGGTTGCATCGCTGCAGCCCTGGCCGGCGAATTTCCCAAAGCCCATATTACCGCCCTGGATGTCAGCCGGCCGGCATTAAAAATTGCCTATACAAATTTTAAAAATCTCAAAATAGATAACAGAATTAAAATTCTGCATCAGGACCTCTTAATAAATCAAACCATAGATCAAAAATTTGATATTATTATTTCCAATCCACCTTATATCAGCGGAAAGATGTATGACAATCTTGATCCGCTTGTTAAAGATAACGAACCCCATATTGCTCTGAACCCCGGTGCCGATGAATTGATCTTTTATAAAATCATTGCCGGAATGACGCCAAACAATCTCACTACTAACGGAGAACTCTACGTAGAAATCGGCGGTGATTACCAGGAAGAAAAGATAACCAAGATATTCATTGAAAAAGGCCTGAAAAATCTTGAAATTATAAAAGACTATAATGGAATTTCAAGAGGCATAAAGGCTACCAGATAAACAATGAATAAAATTTTTGCGGCCGGGCAACTCCTGCGGCCATTAAACATTTTTCAATCCACAATTGCAGTGTTCATCACCGCAGCATTATTTTCAGATTTTCCAAATATATCCACGATCATTCTGGCAGCAATTGTAATTGGCGCTTTCCTGGCCGGCGGAAATGCGGTCAATGATTATTTTGACTATGCCACTGACCGGACTAATCGGCCTGACCGGCCACTGCCATCAGGAACCCTCTTAAAGCGCGAGGTTATATTCATCAGTATATTCTGCTTTTCAACCGGTATAATCGCTTATATTCCAATCGCCACAAAATTAGCGACAATTATTCTTCTCATCAATCTGGTTTTACTGATTCTCTACACACCTCTATTAAAGCCGACTTTGTTTTTGGGTAATTTTGTTGTTTGTTATTTATTAGGATCGACTTTTCTTTTTACTGCGGAAATTTTTGGCAATTACAAAATCGGGATCATTCCGGGATTGCTGGCATTTTTCTTTAATCTTGTACGGGAATTAATCAAAGATATCGAGGATATGAAAGGTGATGGTGAAACCGGTGTCAAGACCTTACCGGTTAAACTGGGAATGCGTATATCCCGGCAAATCGCATTTTTTTTACTGGTCCTTATTATCGCATTTTGCTTGGTACCATACACTTTCAATATCTATGGGTTCTACTATTTGATTGCTGTCATTATAAGTGTTGAAATTCCTTTGTTTTTTGTTTTATATTTACTGCTAAACAGCCGGGAAAAAAGGGATTTTTCCCGTATTTCAAAAATTATGAAATTGCTTGTTTTTTGCGGTTTGTTTTCAATCTATCTTGGGAAATTTTAAGCAATGAAAAAATTTATTCATCTTCATAACCATTCGGACCTCAGTCTTTTGGACGGAGCCATGAGTGTCGATCAACTGATCGAACGGGCAGTGGAACTGAACATGGATGCCATTGCCCTCACAGAACATGGCAATATGCTCAGTACCATTGCTTTCTATAAAGCGGCTCAAAAAGCCGGAATCAAACCGATCATTGGATGTGAGATTTACACAACCGAAGATCGTTTTGTTAAAAAATCTTCAAAAAAAGGCCATGGAAATTACAATCACCTGGTACTTCTGGCAATGTCCAATAAAGGATATAAAAACCTGGTAAAAATTGTTTCCAAGGGCTATACCGAAGGCTTTTACTATAAACCCCGTGTTGACAAATCAGTCTTGCGGGAATTCAATGAAGACCTGATCTGCCTCTCCGGCTGTGTGGCCGGTGAACCCCAGCAATTATCCATTGCCGGCAACTATGAAAAAGCCAAAGCATCAGCCCTGGAATACGCCAAAATTTTCCCCGGCCGGTATTACCTCGAAGTACAAAATCACGGCCTTGATGATGAGGTCACCTGGCGAAAAGCGGCACGGCGGATTTCTGAAGAAACCGGTATTCCGCGAGTGGCCACCAATGATGCCCATTACGCCAAAAAAGAACACTGGGAAGCCCATGATGTCCATATTTGTATCGGTATGCAAAAGGAGTTCGATGACCCGAAACGATTGCGCTATGAGCCTTTTAATTATTGGCTGAAATCCCAGGAAGAAATGGAAGAGCTCTTTCCCGATGATCCTGAAGTTTTAGAAAATACCGTTGCCATTACCGAGCAATGTAATGTGGATTTTACTTTCGGCAAATATCATTTACCCAAATTCAAAATTCCCGATGATTTTAATAATGAAGATGATTATTTGCGCCACCTGGTTTTCAAAGGGCTTGAGGAGCGTTATGATAAAATTACCGATGAGGTAAAGGGCCGTACGGAACATGAACTGCAAGTGATCAAGGATATGGGGTTTGCCGGTTATTTTTTGATTGTCCAGGACTTTGTAATCTGGGCAAAAGAAAATGATATTCCCGTTGGTCCCGGACGTGGCTCAGCAGCCGGAAGTATTGTCTGCTACGCCACAAAAATTACGGATATCGATCCGTTGCCCTTTGACCTGCTCTTTGAACGGTTCCTTAATCCCGAACGTGTCAATATGCCGGATATCGATATTGATTTTGATGATGAAAAACGTCCGCGTGTTATAGAATATATCAAAGAAAAATATGGCAAAGAAAGTGTCTGCAATATTATCACCTTCGGGAAAATGAAGGCCAAAGGTGTGATCCGCGATGTCGGACGGGTCCTCGGAATTCCACTGGCGGAAGTGGAAAATATTGTCAAACTATTTGATGAATCCGGTGAAAAAACACTACAGGATGCCCTTAAAAATTTTAAAGAATTAAAAGCCAAAGCAGACGAAGGCCGCAAATTCAAAAAACTCTTTGATATTGCCACTGTCCTGGAGGGCAATCACCGGCAACACGGGATTCATGCCGCCGGAATTGTTGTAGCCCCCGGCGATTTAACAGATTACTTACCCATCCAGGTGGGCAAAGAAGACATCATTACCACGCAATACGACATGAAGTGTATTGATGACATGGGATTGCTAAAGGTGGATTTTCTGGGCCTGCGCAATTTATCCGTGATTGACCGAACGCTGAAAATGCTTCGCGAAAAAAATATTGATGTGGACCTTGAAAATATTGATATGCATGATGAGAAAACCTATGAATTGTTTGGTAATGGTAAAACGATTGGGGTTTTCCAGTTTGAATCTCCCGGTATGCGCGAATATCTCTCCAAACTGAAACCCACCTGTATCGACGATCTGATCGCCATGAATGCGCTCTATCGCCCGGGCCCCATGGAAAATATTGAAGAGTTCATTGCCCGTAAACACGGCCGAAAAAAAATAAAATACATGCATCCGAAACTGGAACCGATCCTGAAAACCACCTATGGTATTATTGTTTACCAGGAACAGGTTATGCAGATCGGCCAGGTGATTGGTGGATTTTCACTGGGAAAAGCAGACCTGATGCGCCGGGCTATGGGTAAGAAAAAATATGAGATTCTGGAGGAACTTCGCAAAGAATTTGTAGAAGGCGCCGAAGCTCAGGGTATTGACGGCAAACTGGCCTCAAAAATCTATGACCTTGTCTTTAAATTCGCATCCTATGGGTTTAACAAAAGTCACTCGGCAGCTTATGCATTTTTGGCCTACCAGATCGGATATTTAAAAGCCCATTACCCCGCTGAATTCATGGCAGCCAACTTAACCAGTGAAATGAATGATTCCGACCGGGTCGTGATCATGTCAAAAGAAGTAACGGACCTTGGTATGGAATTGCTGCCGCCCAATGTCAATTACAGCGAAGTCTTTTTCCGGCCCGAAGGAAATGGGATTCGATTCGGACTGAACGCGATAAAAAATGTGGGCAAAAACGCCTCCCAAAATGTTGTTGATGCTGTGATGGAAAAAGGCCCTTTCACCTCATTTTTCAAATTTGTTGATGAATTAGATCCCAGGACTGTGAATAAAAAGACACTGGAAAGCCTGGTGGCGGCGGGAGCGACTGACGATATGGAAGGCACCCGGGCCCAAAAATTTCATGTCATCGATGAAGCGGTGAAACACGCCAAAAAACTGCAGGAGGAACAGAATACTAACCAGGTATCCTTGTTCGGCGCCACCGGTTCCAAAGAGAATGCCATCATATCCGAACCAAAATTACCGGATATTCAACCCTGGTCAGAAAAAGAAAAACTGATGCGTGAGAAAACCCTGGTGGGACTTTACATTTCCGGTCATCCGCTGGTAAAATATTCCACGGAACTTGAGACACTCTCCAACTATAATTTTGATATTTCCCTGGCTGAGTGCAAACTGAAATACGTTAAAACCGGCGGTATGATCACCTCCATACGGGTGAAACTGGACCGCAAAGACCGCAAATACGCCATGCTCATGCTGGAAGGTCTCAGTGGCAGTGTGGGAGTTATGGTTTTTAGTTCTGTTTATGAGCAATGCAAAGAATTCATTGAAGAGGACGCTGTGGTTTTCGTCGAGGGAAAAGTTGACTTAAAATTTGGCGACGGGAAAATTCTGGCTGATAAAATCACGCCCCTGGAAGGTGCTATCAGTCGTAAAACAAACAAAATACATATTAGCATTCCCACCAGCAAATATGCCAATTTTCAGATCAAAGAGATTCAGCAAATTTTTAGCACCTACAGTGGCGATTGTGAAGTCATGTTTCACATTTTTGATAAAAATTCCAATAAAAAGAGTGTTCGTCTAAAAGAATTGCGCATCGACCCGTCTATTCAATTTTTAAATGATCTGCACAAGATAATCGATAAACAATATGTAAGGCTGGAATAATGATAGCAGTTATTCAGAGAACAAATTCAGAAGCAAAAGTTATCGTAGATAATTCAATAACCGGAAAGATTTCCAAAGGTCTGGTTATTTTACTCGGCATAAATAAAGGGGACAATGAGAATGATGCCGATACACTGGCGGAAAAGATCGTAAACCTTAGAATTTTCAATGATAAAAAAGGGAAAATGAATCTGTCATTACTGGATATTGCCGGTGAAACACTGGTGATTTCCCAGTTTACCTTATCCGGGAATTGTAAAAAAGGCCGTCGTCCGGGCTTCGACCAGGCTGAAAAACCTCAGCGGGCCCGGGAATTATATCTTTATTTTCACGAAAAAATCAAAAAACTGGGCGTTCCCAGTGAAACCGGAATATTTGGCGCTCACATGAAAGTTGATTTTGTCAATGATGGCCCTGTAACTTTTGTGCTGGATACAGACAAATTATAATTTGTATAATCACCTTTTTCAATGAAATAAAACGAAAGGTGAACATCATGAAAACAATGGAACCGGTAAAACGGTATAAACTCCCGATCAACCGCTGGCCGGAAAGCGACCAACCCCGGGAAAAACTTATGAAATACGGCGCTTTCAAATTAACTGATTCGGAACTGCTGGCAATTCTTTTACGCACCGGGTCGGATAAAATGTCTGCCATTGACCTGGCGCGAACAATCCTTCAGAAAAGTGGCGGTTTTGAAAAACTGGCGGCTTTTTCCTTCAATGATATTATGGACCTGAATATCCGTGGTGTCGGTAAAACCAAGGCCGTTACCATCTGCGCCGCAATTCATCTGGCCCGCCGCCTGCATGCTGAAATTAATAGCCCTAAGAACAAAATTATTACCACTTCGGCTGAAATCGCAGCCATTTACATTCCAAAATTGCAGGATCTGAAAAAGGAGGTGTTTATTGCGGTCTTTCTTGACAGCAGCAATAAAATAATCAATGATTCAATAATCAGCGAGGGAACAATTAACGGAACCACGGTCACGCCGCGGGAAGTATTTCACGACGCCATCAGGGCGCTGGCTGCATCTGTAATATTAATCCACAATCATCCTTCCGGCTCGATAAAACCCAGCATGGAAGACAAAAATCTCACTAATAAGATGAAAAAATCCGGTGAAGCCCTTTGTATTTCTGTGCTGGACCATATTATTATTGGCGGCAGTTCTTTTTATAGTTTTGCCGACGAAGGCATCTTATAAATAAAAAATAGTGCTTTTTGATTTCTTATTTTCTATCTTATTGCGTTAAACGAATATAATTATGAGATAAATATGAATATCCTGCAATTAAAAACCATCGAACAGTATTTGAACAATAAACCTGACAGCCAGTTATTTGTGATATTGGCAGAAGCGCTTATGAAGGACGGCCAACTTAAAAAAGCCGAAGAAGTCTGCCGGCAAGGACTAACGCATTATTCCTATCTGTCAGAAGGATATTATCTACTAGCCGTCATTTTACTGAAAAAAGGTAATCTCCTGGAAGCCATTAAGCATCTTCAAAATACGATTAAATATTGCCCCGGTCATATTAACGCCCATAAATTACTTTTACAACTGGGTAAAGAAAATTTAAGTTTACGTGAAATTGATGATAGTCATAAGGTGATAGAAAATTTTGAGAATAGTATTTCTATAATTGATGATGAATCACTGCCCCATTATAATAGTGATAATTTCAATGTACAACAATCTGACGAAGAACCGTTTCTCAATGAACAAGACAGTTATCAACAAAAAGAAGAAATATCTGATGTAATTACGGACTTTGATCTTGAAAATGAAGAAAGAAGCCCTCAGGAATTCCAATCTGAAGATGAGGTTGAAAAGTCAGAAGATAATGCTCAGGATACCCCTTCAGAATCCCGGAAATCAATTACAAAAGAAAAGGCCGGTATTCCCGAAATAGATGATTTGGATATAGATGAAGATCAGGAAGAAGAAAAAACACCTGATGAAGCAAGGAATCCGGATAATAAGCTTTCCCGGGAATCTGTTGAGCCGGATTTAACCGGTAATGATTTTGAATTAGATCTTAAAGAAGATGATGATGAATTAGATGATTCGGAAGATTCTTTTTCTGCTTCAGTTCCTTTTGAATTAGACCTTGATGAAGAAGCCGATGATCTGGAACTGAACGATACCGATCTTGATGAAATTGATACCGACACAAAAGCATTCAATGATATTGACAAAGCAATAGATGAATTGGATTTAGATGA
>CAYYMT010000127.1:0-7591 GCA_964472715.1 uncultured bacterium
AGAATATCCGGCCTTTGACGGAAGGAAACGTATCGGCGCGAAGCGGGCATTGTTCCTATTTTTATGAATAATGCAGTTAATAATTTTTGTTTTTGCCGTGGGTTGGCACCCACGGTTATTTTTGTTTAATCCCTTCGGGATTATATAAAATTTTCTAATTTTAAACTACTCATAACAACTCATGGAGAACCAAATTAACTGACTATCTTAATTAAAAAGATTTATACTGATCGGACAATTTTGCAAGCACGGCAGAAATTGCCCCTTCATAGGAGGGATACTTTTTTCCGTCCACGGTCCAGGTACTGCCGTCATCAGGATCAAAAACGTAAGTGGTCGTCATCTCCAGAATCACTTCATAAGCCCGGTCAAACTGCTTGTTGTAAAAATAGGAATGGGCCTGTAAAACCATCATGTCATTATAGTCGATATCCGTTTTATGGGAAAAAACATAAGCGGATGATCTGTCAAGCAATTGCTGTATATGGTTAATTGATGTGCTGTAATCTTTCTGCAAATTATTGACAATCCCCAGAGCGGCCAGCACATCATTCAACAGGGATGTATCACTCTGCGCTTTTTCCAGGTAGGTTTCAATGGCGGCAAGATCTGACTCATCCTGCATTAACAATGTCCAGGCTTTTCCGGCCTGGCTCTCTTCGTGGCCATTCATCAGGTTCAGGGCCAGATCAAAATAGTATTCCGCCGAATCATAGCGGGCATTTTCAAAATGTATCCAGCCGTCAACCAGGTTTTCTGCTACTTGCTCCTCTATCGTGGGGGTTTTGGTACCACCACCGCCACCGCCGCCACAGTTCATCATTACAATTGCTGCCAATAAAATAATTATGAAATTTCTCATTTGAATAAAGTCACTTTCTTTATTTTCATGGGTTTATGATTTTTTTGTAAGAGCACGAAATAAACACCGCTGGGCATCATCTCACCTTTTTTGTTGATACCGTGCCAGGCCATTTCATTGATGCCGGGGCTGAAATAATGTTGTTCCGAATAGACTTTCTGTCCCCGTAAATTGTAGACGATCATTTCCACATGTTTCCGCGCTTTCAGAATAAACTTCAGATTAACGGTTGGGTTGAAAGGATTGGGATAGGTCAGGAAATGATTTTCCGGCAGGATTTCTTCTTCAGCCGCCATGGAAGAGGGCCGCAAGCAGACCTCACAGTCTTCGGATACATAGCCAATGAATTCACCCTCATCATTGATAAATGTTTCAACCGGAATCAGATCATCATCAATAACCTTATAAAAAGAATGATATTTACTCATGGATTGTTCTGGCTTATACCGCAGTGTCATCAAAATTTCCTCAGACGCGATTCCCGATCTGATTTTATATTTTTTCCTGTAAATATCCCGGTTGCCAATGGATTTGGACAAGGAGTTGTCCTCAAGTGACAGTTTGCTTTCCGTTATGAAAAACATCTTGTTATTATAAACATGCTCCGGGTATTCCAGACGCAGTGTTTCAGTATCACTTCCCATGGCCACCTGGGCGCCGTTATTGTCGGGAAAATCCACAGTCATCATCAGGGTGTCAGAGGTCACGAAATTGCTAACATCTTTCATTCCAACGATCAGTCTGTAAGTACCTTCGTCCTGAAATTTATGGTCATCGGTCCAAACTATACCATCGTCATTATTGGTCAGTTGGCTGAAGTTGAGGCTAATATTGGTGGCCGGCAGTTTTTTGAAATTAGCGCTGACCTCCTCAACCCTGGAATCGGTGGACACCACAAAATCCACCCGTTTTGACAAGACTGGATTGACAATATAATTCACAAAACCGCTGGGAGGCAGAGCATTGGTGATGATCAGTTTGACGCTGGTGGAGACAACATTGCCCTGGGTATCTTCGGCTTTGAAAATGATATAGAAATTTTCTCCGAAGATACCGTTTTCAGGCGTTACAGTCACCCGTGTATCAGCATCCAATTCAACATCAATATTGGAGTTCGAAGGTACCGCTGTGAAAATCAGGTCACTTTCCAGATCATCAGTATCCTGACAATAATCCAGCAACCGCAGGTCTGTAAAAATTTCTGTGTTTTTCATGTAAATTGTTGGAATATTTCTCCAAACCGGCGGTAAACCGTCACCAATGAAAACATCGATTAATTGGCTTTCGGAAACATTTCCATTTTCATCCTGCGCAGAAAACTTTAACCAGGTTTCACTTTTTGTGGTATCAATTACTGTCAAAACCACTGCTCCGGTATTGGAGTTAATATCCACATCAATCACACCGGATTCATAATCAGCGCTATACATTAAATCTTCGGATGCAGTTTCAGCATCAGTACACTTATCAAAAATATTCCATTCCATGGTTTTTTCAGGTTGCGTCTTGACCAGAAATATATCAACAAAAGAATCCCAGACCGGCTTCTGGTCTTTGGTAATATTTACCTTTATCTCTTTTTCTGAAGTAAGCCCCAGATTATTGGTCACTTCAAGATTTATTTTTCCGATACCCGTTGAATTACGGGTTTCTATCTCGGCAATATTCTCTTCATCAACATTTAAGTCAAAGAGATCATCGCTATATTCAATATTCCATTTCAATTCATCATCCGGAGTAAAAGCATCAAACACATAATCATCGAGATCAACCCATTCATATTTCATATTCCAGTATAAATCCAAATCAGAAATATCAAAGATTACCGGTTTGTTATCATCGGGAATACAATATGCGATGATTTCCGTTGAATCCTTTAATCCATAAGTGTTTTCTGCCGATAACACCAATGTATCGGCACCGAATACAGTGGGATAGCTTTTGAAAATCAATGATTGGGTTTCATCATCAATGTTAACCTCTTCAAAAATATCATTACCACTGATATTTATGATCAGATCTTCAAATTGATCCCTGACATCAAATACAATTTCATCCAATTCTAATGCTTTGGTTGAATCCTGATAAACCACAACCGGAGGAATATTGACAAATTTGGGAGCATAGGAACTGACAACCAGCAAAATTACTTTTTTAGAAGTTTGATTATTGTCATCATCGGTAACTGTAATAATTATATAGTCACTGGCAGAATGGCCGGAAACGCTGGTGATCGTCAATAACTTTGTATTGGCATTAAAATCGAGCGTAATATTTTCATCCACCTGGCGGGTTGTTGAATCCACAGCCGAAAACTCAAAGGACAAGTCTTCAATCGGCGTGTCATTATCATAAACATAATCATTCATATCAATTTCTTTTGTACTGTCGGCATGCATCACAATCGGATTAATTTTACTGATTTCCGGTTCATAGGATTTTACCTGAACATATAAAATTTTTGTATCACTGGAGACTTCATCATCATAGACTGTTAGTTCCAGTGGAATTGTACCGTAAAAATCAGGGTGATCTTCCGATACGGAAATATTAAGTTTGTCTCCTGACTGTTCAATATCCAGCCTTGAATCTCCGGAATTCGTCCAGGTAAATAAACTGTCATCCACATCTGAAACAATTCTGTTTAAATCAATAGATTGTGTTTCCGCGTGATGTAAAACCAGAGTATCTCCCGCTAACAACGGATAATCAGAAAAATCAATAACAGGAGCGTCATTGACAGGTACCACTGTGATATTTAATTCTTTACTGATCTCCGGAGCCAGGGAATCCGTAACAAACATGGTCACCGTTGTATTACCATACCAATTTTCCCTGCTTGTGAATTGTAAAAGATCATCAACTTTTTCGATATGGACCAGGGAATCACCTTCAAACCGGAAAAATAACCGGTCTGCCGGGTCATCATTATCTGTTACAAAACTGGTAATAGACCTGGGTGTGGGCACATCTTCTAAAAAAGTCACTTCAGGAAAAGGCTCCACAAATTCCGGTGCCTGGTCCAAAATTATATTCCAATATTGGCTGGTTGTAAAATTTGACCCTTCAATTCCCAGGGTGACCAGTAATTTTAAAATACCTTTCGCATTGTCCTGGCTGGTGACGGTCAACATATCCCTGTTATCAGTGGTATCCAGTGAAACTGCAGCATGATCTATGTTTTCAACTATTTCATAGGACCATATCGCATCGGATTTATCAAATTCCTGGGCAAAAAAATGGTCTCCCAGGTAATAAGAAAAATCTGTCCCCGGTGTAACAACCGTATCAGGAAGCGGCGGTTCAATACTCGTCCCGAAAATATTGAATACAAAGGGTACGGCGTAATTATAATTTTGCCTGTCTCCGGGATTATCATGTAAAAAATATCCGGTTTCCCTGACATTAAAAAAATCACGATCGTATGTAATGGCGTATTCATTATCTTCATTGTCCGGAATGCCCATGACTATTACATCAAAATAGGCCAGAATTCCCTGCCCTGATTTGTAGGGCCTGACACCATCAACAGCAACATCTGTCTGTTGAAAATAATCCAGTTGCAATCCTGTTATACCATTGGCATCGGGATTTTCCGGTGTGTCATCATGATAGCTGTTAGCCGAAGGATTTCTGGTGAAAAAATTTCCCCGGCGGAAAGGTTTACCATCTTCCTGGGCAATAATATTGACATAATCCGTATTCAGCGTTAGATAAAAAGAAGCGCCTGTTATTTTTTCGCCATAGGTATTAATTCGAACCTGCAGCTTTATTTTTTGTCCCACATAATATTTGTCCTGAACTGCGCCGGAAACCGGTTCGATCCATATTTGTGTGCTGCCTAAAGCAAACAGTTGACTTGTTAGAAAAAACACTAGGAGTAAAAATTTAATTTTTCGTCTCATAAATATTCCTGCAAAAGCTATTGTTTATTGTTTTTTATTAATTACTACTCAAAAATCTACAAATGTGTTATTTGCTCTTAAGCAAATTATAAGCCACAGTAATATTTAACCGGGAAAAACCATCGAATTTTTTACAATTCTGTTTATTTATTATTTCCTAAATAATTATCGCTCAAAACATTAGCAGTATATAAAAAAAGAGAGCCTTTTAAAATCAAAAGGCTCTCTTTGTAGTATTATGAATGGAAAGAAATTATTTCATCAATACCATCTTTTTAGTATCAACAATTTTGTTTCCGACCATTAATCTGTAGAAATAAACACCGGAACTTACTCTTAAACCCGCATCGTTTCTTGCACTCCATACCGCGTCATAATGACCGGCTGTCATGTTGCTGGAAACGAGTGTTCTGATCTTATTACCCAACAAGTCATAAACAACCAGTTTCACATTTCCTGCTTCAGGAATTGCATATTTGATGTTTGTAGTCGGGTTAAAAGGATTCGGATAGTTCTTTTCCAGAGCAAACTCGGTGGGCATATTGGAAACATTCCGGGTATCAACAAATCCCTTTGTTTCGGAATGATTAGCATCGACAACTGCGATGTCAATCAGTTCCGGCATTGAAGGATTGTCAACACGTGGATTAAGACCGAATTCAACTAATTCCAGATCACTGTTGGTCAAAGCGGATTCACCACGAATAGAACTGACAAACTGTACCCGGCCTTCATCTTCGGAATAGAAGCTGTAGGTACCAAGGTATTTACCCATGCCGTCATTGACATCTTTCAATTCCCAGTCATTAGGATTAAAAGAAATTGTTGCAGCATAGGCTCGAACATGTGCCAGTCCATTGGCTGTAATGGTAAAGCGGTTGTCATTTTCATGCGCCAGAATATATTTAGCGCCTTCATTGGAACCATTATAAACGGGTTTCTTATACAACAGGCCTTCACCGCTTCCACTGTTTTTAGTCGCCCAGTTCAGATCAGAGACGAATACCAGACTGTCACCATCAAAGTCTGCAAAGGCGTTCCAGTTATCATCTCCCGGTGTGGAATTGAAAGCAGAGCTGATTGCGTCTTCATCTTCATCCGCGATCTGGTTATCCGGTATATTATTGCCGGCAACATCTTCATATCCGGCACAATCTCCGGCCAACAGTTTATCGTCACCTTCAAAATCAACATTGGTTGTTGAAAGCGGCTGTACTGTCTGAGAATTTATTCTCTGGTCCAGAAAACCATCTTTATGAATGAATACATCGTATGTACCTGCTGGTATCCGCAATACTTCATAGTAACCACCTGCACCCAGAGTGTAGGTCAGTGTATCAGTAGCGCTGGACAGACCATTGGCACTTAAGAAATCTGAATCGGAAATCATATTCATTGACCCTTCCGGCACAACATATATTTCCACTGTTTCACCTTCAGGACTTCTGGCTTCCATATCAACATGGCCTGAGATTTTGCCTGGTGTGGCCAACTCAACAGTAGCAGCAACTTCCGGTACTGTAACAGCTAATGAATTGTTACTGGCACCAATAATAGAAGTGGTTCTGTCACCGGTAGCTGAGAAGGTAACTTCATGAGATTCAAGCGCGTCACCGGTATAATTGGCAGTGGCAACCAATTGGATCGTTCCAATCGTTCCATCCAGCGCAACACCGGGAGACTCAACATATTCAACATAGTCAATCTCAAAATAATCGCCATTCTCGCGTACTTCGTTGATAAATTCCGTTCCATCAAAGTTTGCAGATTCATCCAGCCAGGCCTGAGTACCGCTCGTACTATTATCCTGATCTACGATTGAGAATTTGGATGTTGGCACATTCATGTATACAGACACGATCATCGCGTTTTCAACAGCGCCGTCTGTGGCATAGATATCCATGGAGATGGTATCGCCTTTTTCCGCCACAAACCGGTTGGGTGAAAGTTCGAAACTGGTTGCCGGATCAGCAAAGGTCTCAAAATGGATTGAACCATCGGCTTTGACAGCAACATCATCAGCATCATCTGTAAAATCACCATCATCGGTATATACGAAATAAACATCATAGTCACCGTTGGGTGCGGTATTATTGGCTGCAGCGTCAGTCTCGATATCTCCAAAATCCACAACATATTCGCCATCAGACATTAAGGGAGCATCGGCATTGGCTGCAATATTTTCACCGTTATCTCCACTAACAAGGTAATAATAATCCTCAGTAGCTAAACCGTCTGTATCAAAAGTTTCACTTTCAAGAGAAGCGGTGCCTTTCGGAACCATCACAATCGCCACTCTTAAATCAGTAGCTGTTGCGTCCATGTCAAAACCATGCCACTTAAAAGTATACCTGTCAGTGGTTTTCAGTTTGACATAATTACCTTCAGGCGGAGATTTGGGTAAGAAGTAGGTTTCATGTGTTAAATTAATCGGTGTGTCATCAACAGCACCACCATCAGAATACATCTGTATGACCTGCTCATCGCCCTGTTCGGAAATAATACCATACATATAATAGGTTGCAAAAGCATCCAGACCGGAATTTCTCAGATCATAAACATAGCGGTTGTCATCACGTCCGTCAGCAGAGTCAATAATGGTAGCCACATGAACTGTCTGGGTAGGATTGTCTGATGCATCAGTCGGCAGTATATCAGCGTCAACATCAGCTATATTACCGTCATATCCGGAAACAGCATTAGCAAGCTGCGAAATATAGAGATCAATCTGCATGTCACCGTCAGCATCTTTGTCACCATCAACTGTTTCACCCCAGTTAAAGGTAATGTACTGCTGGTTGGCTGTATTAAAATCTATATCATC
>CAYYMT010000127.1:7691-10001 GCA_964472715.1 uncultured bacterium
CACCCCAGTTAAAGGTAATGTACTGCTGGTTGGCTGTATTAAAATCTATATCATCATCACCATCATCTTCATCATACAAATAACTGACATCCTGGAATTCAAGATTCGGAAAATGTTTGACTTTTAACTGAAATTCATCATCAGCCGCATCAACCAATTGAAATACATTTGAATTTCTACCATCATCAGCCAGGAAATAAATATAGAAATCACCGGCTTCTTCGAAGTTATTTGCATCTGTATAAATATCATAATTCCAGAATACTGAAGTCGGGCCTTCTTCATAGAGGGTATCAGGGGAAATCTGTGTAGTATTCGCATCAGCTAAAAGTGTTTCCTTATCGGTTATGCCATTTGTTGTTGATTTGAAAATTTTAACATTAGCATTATCATCAACATCTTTGACATTCCAGTGAAAACTGGCATTATCACGATTTGTTCCACCCCAGGCGCCATCAATACCGACACCGCCTCCGGATTCGAGATACAGTTCTGTAACATCATCAGCAGCACCATGTTCAAATAATCCATTCCCGTCATAATCGACAATGGCTTCATAACCCGCCTCAGAATCATCAAATACCGGCCAGTGTCGAATATCAATAGAATCACTTCTGGCAAGGGCCCAGTCAGCTGTGACTGAAGAGGTCACATAAAAATACCAGGTGCCTTCTTCGAGCAGTTTACCATTGAGTTGCGAGGCAGGCCATGTACCACCTTCAAAAGTTGGTGTTAATGGTTCGCCATCACTTCTTGTGATATCAGAAAATAAGTCAGTAGATTGTGAACTGGCAATCGGTATATGAGCGCCTGCTTCTTCATCAACTTTTAAGAGACTACTATCCTGGGATGCCCATAAATAGTACAGCACTTCTGCAGCTGTTGAAGCATCACCATTTCCGGCAGCATTATCATTATCAAATGCTATTCCTGACCAACCATCAGTTTCATCATCACTTCCATCATTTCCAGCGCCTGTTTGATCGATTACAATATCCGGTAGTGCAACAGTTAATGCCTCAGCAGAAGATGGGTAAACATCTCCAAGTTCTGTTGAAGCTGTTCCGGCAGCAATTTCACCTGCAAAAGTGACAAATGATAATACACTAGTTGTATAGGTAACTGTTTTTGTTGGCCAACTTGCTTCTTCATTATCAGTGGTTGAAAAAGTATATGTCTCAGTTGAGCCATCACTTACACTTGAACTTGTTTCAACAGGAAAGAATACCGTAATTTTATCACCAGCTGCTGCAGCGGCACCGCCAACATCCAACGTGATGGATTCAGTTGTTGCATCAGCAACAGTGACGGTAATTGCAGCTCCACCTGTATAAGAAACACCTATACCTTCATCTAAATCATCATCTTCATCAGGATCCGCCAGAGTCATACTTGACGGCAGAGAAATGATAATATCATCACCAGCGACCCAAGGAGCGCCATCACCATCGGCCTCCAGGGTAATTTCCAGCGATTGCATAAAGTGCTGATCGCCATCAGATCCATTGACATACGCGCCAACCGGCACAGTAGACGGTTTTAAGGTAACTGTCGCACCAAAGACAGAACCGCCTATCATCAAAAATGCTAAGATAAATACGCTTAATTTCTTAACAATGTTCATGTTAACCTCCTTGTTTTGAGTTTTCTTTTTGTACATGTCGTTGTACTATTATTAATAACAATTCTAAGATTCTTAAACTTTAGTTCCATAAAGTCTCCTTTCTTTACTTCCATGTATAAAATCTTCTGTTCAAACGGGCCCAATATTCGAATGAATATTCGTTTTAAAAGACTTCTTCATGTAAAAAATCTATTATTTATATCGGTTGCTTTAATTCACACTTTAGGCGTTTTAATTTTTTTTTATAATCAAAACGCGATAATCCGGCCCATTGCGGAAAAATGTTTAAATAATTTAACCGCCGGGACAATTATACTTTAGTCTGTCATTCCTTAGAAAGAACAAAATTCAAATTCTGTCAGGTCAATTAAAATGCCATAATCACAAAAAATAATTGCAAAAATACCCTAAATAACTATAAATATTTAATTTAAGTACAAAAATATAAATCGATAATTTTAAATAAAATTCTATAAAATTTAATAAATATCAATAAAAAGCGGCAAATATTACCATAATTCAGAATATTTTAACATTTTTTGAATAAGCCGTTTCATTAAAAAGTGAGTTTTATTTTCCTTCACTTCGTTTCCGTCCTATTCTGTCATTGCGAAGGAGCGGAGCGACTGCGGCAATCTCGATATCCTGATCGATACTTGCCCATTGGAATGTATTATTCCTCCGAT
>CAYYMT010000128.1:0-9916 GCA_964472715.1 uncultured bacterium
CCCGACAAAGTGGTTAACAGCCACCTGCTCTACCAACTGAGCTACTCCGGAATCATCATCGTTAAAAAGCGGGCTAAAATTATATGAATATTTTTTAAAATCAAATATTTTTTTCAACTTTTTTCAACACAGAATTTCAGATTTATTATCATGGAAGTTTACTAAACTCTTCTTTTCTTTTAAACTCTGTCTGGTTATATTCAAAACAAAAATCAGGAAGTTAACTATTGAAATCATTCAAAAAAATTATTATTCCAGCCCTTAGCATTTTAATTTTAATTACCAGTTCCTGCAGCGATCCGGACAAGGAACAGGCAGATACCATACTCAGCGGTGACTGGCAGCTGGTAAGTTCTGAAAGTGTTCCTTTCAGTTCTGAACATGATTACTTTCTCTCCTTCAGGGATAATAAAATATACAGTATGCATAACCGGTACGGAATTAAGATTGTCGATTGCTATCAAAAATCTTACATAATTAAAAACGGTTCCATTCGATTCACTCACCAATCTGTTGATCAAAGCATAAAATTCAGCATAAACATCCAGCGTGATACCCTGAAATTGTATCGTAATCACAAGACTTATCGATTCATTCACGCCGCTGATAAATGCCAGTATGATCAGCATATTATGAATCGCAATCGCTACAATTTAGGGCAATTAAAAAGCAAGCAGATCGACGAAGCTTCCGGAATGATTGTCAGCAAAAATAATCCCGGTGTTATTTGGACCCATAATGACAGCGGTAGTGAAGATCGTATTTTTGCCATTGATTACCGGGGTAATACGCTCCTGGAAGTATGGCTGGAAAATGTTGATCTGGTGGACTGTGAAGATATATCCATAATGGACATTAACGGGGAACCCTATATTTTATTAGCAGATATCGGTGACAATAAAGCTGTGCGTGATGACATTTGTATTTATCTGATTCCCGAAGTCGCGGTGGACACTACCAGGAAGCAACAATCTATTTCACTAACAACTATTACGCGGATTCCTGTACAATTAGGCAGCGCACGCCGGGATGCTGAAACCCTCGTAACTTTGCCGGACAACGACATTATGATCATTTCGAAAAGAGAAAAAAACGTTCATGTCTACCGGGAAAATCTGAATAATCTTGTCAATGGCCGGTTAATCCTGGATAAAATAACTGAATTGCCTTATTACAATATTGTGGCCGGTGATTTTCATGAACCTACCGGATCACTGCTGATCAAAGATTATGGCAATGTGTACACCATGCTAATTGATAATGGAATTCCTAATATTTACACTGCGAAATCGCATGACTATCTTCCTGAACCCCAGGGAGAGGCCCTTTCATGGGACCTTTACGGCACCGGTTATTTTACTCTGAGTGAAAAAAGGAATCTCACCAGCGTCAGTTTATATTATTATCCTTATATGCCCTATTGGATGCGATAAAAGAGTTTATTCTTTCCGGCAAATAATTTATATTTGATTACTAATTAACGATAGAGGCGTAAATGTCATTGAATATATATTACGGTAATGACCTGGAAAAATTAATCCTTGAAAAATGCATCCCCGTCATTCAGGAATCACCGCCCACTGATCCTTTTCAGAAGGAAATAATAGTCGTCCAAAACCAGGGAATGGCAATCTGGCTGAAACAATTTATCGCTCGCGAAATGGGCCTTACCTGCAATATCGACTTCCCTTTTATCAATGGGTTTATAAACCAGGTATTGGAAGAAAGCCTGGATATACCACCGGACAAGGATTATTTTCATCCCTATGTCATGACCTGGAAACTGTGGGAGTTGATCGGCGTGATAAAACCCAAATTTCCGGATTTACGCAATTATCTGGAGCAGGATGAATCCAACTTGAAGCAATTTCAGTTAGCCGCAAAACTGGCGCACTGTTTTGATCAATATCAAATTTACCGGCCCCAGGAAATTCTGACAGGGCTAAAAAATATCAGCGACTATCAATGGCAACGGGACCTCTGGGAAAGATTGTCTCAGGGCAAAGTTAACCGGGCGGAAGGTTTCAATCATTTTCTTCGCATAGAAAAAGCGTCAGCCATCAGGCAGGCAAATCGTATCAACATCATCGGTGTTTTTTCACTGCCCCCGGTTTTTATTGAATTCTTCAACCGTTTGGCTGATTTTATCGATGTGAATATCTTTCTTCCTTTTCCGGTGGATTTAGTTCCATATCTTACCAAACCCGCCGGTGATCTGTACAGCACAGACTATGCAATTTCCGAGCATATCAATCCGCTGCTGTATACCCTGGGTAAAGCCGGTCTTGATTTTTTTCATTTATTGAAACATACACAGGCTGATTTTTATCCATTCTTTATCGGTGAAAATTCCCAAACATTGTTAGCATTACTAAAAAAAAGCCTCCTGAAAAAAACGAATACACCCCAGGTTATTCCGGAAGAATCCATACCCACTATCCAGTTTCATAATTGTCATTCCAAAATGCGTGAAGTGGAAGTGTTGCGCAATAATCTTTTACACCTCATCAATCACAGGGCAATAAACCCAGCGGAAATTCTGGTGATGATGCCCAATATTGCCGATTACTCACCCTATATCAAATCGGTTTTTGACCGCGAGGATATTTCATCAAATCCTCCGGATGTGAAAGTTCCTTACACTATTACCGATAATTCCATTACTTTCACGACAGGGATCGATGAAATATTTTTGCAATTGCTCAATTTGCACCGAACCCGGTTCGAAGCCAGTTTTATTATTGATTTGCTGTCCAAAGAAGCGATTTATAAAAAATTACAATTAACCGAAGAAGACATCGAACGCATTCGCAAATGGATTGCCGAAACCAATATTCGCTGGGGCCTCAATGGAACACAGCGGGAAAAGGATTTTGACCTGATCAATTTTGATGAAAATTCCTGGGAAAAAGGGTTAAACCGCATGTTTCTGGGGTTTTGTCTGAAAGATGATGATTATCCGAAATTACATTATTCCTATTTACCCTACGATCAGTTTGAAGGCCACAATGTTTTTGTGCTGGGAAAATTGTCACTGTTTATCAGCAAACTGGCAGCATTGCATGAGACATTAAAAAATGGTTATAAAATTGGCGAATGGCAGGATAAGTTATATGCCCTGACAGAAGATTTTTTCTCTGATAATAAGGATTTTCAGCAAGACCTGAAACTACTCCGTCAAAAAATCAATAAATTGTCGGAAGAGACTGATATCGCTGAAATCAAGGTCCCGGTCTCTGTTGACATTCTACACGAATATTTTCAGGAAAACCTCAGCGATGAGTTTCAAACCGGACGTTATTTCCGGGGCGGTATCACCATATCCACACTACAGCCCCTGCGCAATATTCCCGCTAAAGTTGTTTGCCTGCTTGGAATGAATGATAATGAATTTCCCCGCAACGAGCATTTTAATTCCTTTAATATTATCGGTAACGAACGGCGTTGTGGTGACCGTATCAAACGGGAAGAAGACCAGTATCTGTTTCTGGAAGCAGTGTTATCGGCGAAGGAATATCTCCTGATCAGTTATATCGGCCAGCATAAACAAACCAACGAAGTTACGGAACCGGCCTCCCCGGTTTGTGAACTGCGGGATTATCTCAGGAAACTTTTTTCTGATACTGTTATGGAAAAAATCTATTTTCAACATAAACTCCAGGCACATAATCCACTTTATTTTACTTCTAATAATTATATTTCCTATTCGACTGATGATTACCTGTCACAGCAGAAAATTCCAGTGGCTCCATTTTATTCCGGCCCGATACCGGCAGAAACCTTTTTGCGGGAATTATCTATCGATGATCTGATTCGTCATCTTGGCAATACGTCAAAATTTTTCCTGGAAAACAGTCTGGGCGCTAAAATTGTTTTCAGAGATCAAGAAATAAAGGATGCTGAAGACTTTGACCTGGACAATTTGCAAAAATATCTGATACAAACCTTTATCCGGCAGCAGTTGGTTAAAGACAACAGTGCTGATTTTATTTATTCTGTCCTGAAAGCCGAAGACAGGTTACCGGTGGGCCTCAAGGGTAGAGAGGTGTTTGCCGGATATTATGAAGAGATGGCGGAATTTTTAAGTACGGAAATAACACCGCTGGGTGAATCACTGCTGGCAGGACTGCGTAACAGCCGGTCAATTCTTTTTGACAAAGAGATCAATGGCATACGCTTGTTTGGCACCCTGCCTCCGCTTTATAAAGACAATTTTCTCTACACCCGCTATGCCGGTTTTAAGGGCAAAGACGGGTTGAAGAGTTGGATTTTTCATCTTATTGGTACGATTCTGAGAACAAACACACAAACAATAGTCATTACCAAAGATGACAAAATTCGTTTGCTTCCCCCAACGGACCCGGAAAAGGCGGAAGAACATCTGATCAAAATCCTTCAGGTGTATAAGCAGAGTTTACAACAACCCCTCCCCTTTTTTCCGGCAACTTCATTGGATTTCGTCACCTATAGAATTAAGCCGAATAAAAGTAAAATCGATAAAGCCAAATCCACCTGGTCGAATAAGTTTATCACAAATCCGGAATATCTGGACCCATACTTTAAACTATTCTTCACTCAGGAAGACCTGGAAAGCCAGGAATTCGCTGATATTTCACGACTGCTGCTGGCCCCTTTTGCCAGGGATTTTGCGGAACCGGAAATATGTCAGGCCGAGGAGATAAAGCGATGAAAATTCTGAACTCCGTCACCTGCCCAATTGAAAATAAAGTCTCTCTGATCGAAGCCAGCGCCGGTACCGGAAAAACCTATAACATTCAGAACCTTTTTGTGCGCATGATCATGGAAAAAAACTTTCCCGTGGAAAGTATTCTGGTAGTCACTTTTACCGATGCTGCCACCCGGGAACTGAAAGCGCGCATCAGGTCTATTTTGACCGATTTGACGAATTATTTTGAAAAGCGGGCAGTCCATGATATGGAACGGGTAAAACAATTAACCGGTCACGGAACAGAACCTGACACCCGAAAATATCAGCGTGTCGTAAAAGCCCTGCGGGATTTTGACAAATCCTCAATTTTTACAATTCATGGTTTCTGCAAAAAGGCCCTTGATGAAAACAGCTTTGCCACAGCTTCCTTTTTCAACCAGGAATTGCAAAAAAATTATGAATCAGTAATTGAAAAAATCGTACAGAATTTTTTCCGGAAATATTTTTACCAAAACTCACCCTTTGAAAACCTGCTGAACAGTTATCATAAAATCGATTATTCGAAATGCCTCACTTTTATTCGAGCAATGGCAGGGAAAACAACCTTTAAATTTACAATAGAATACGACTCCTTTGATCTTCACAGGCAATTGTCGCCGATTGTCAAAAAACTGCGGGATTGTTACGATCGGGAGCGAATCACGGGGAAACTATCCAAAAAAGTAGTCTCCCAGGCAAAAACCAAATACAATCCCGCCGAATTAAACAGAGCACTGGATGCAGCGGAAGATTTTTTCAAAGACAAAGTTGAACCGGACACCTTTTCGCTGCTGACTAAATTCACTAACGAAGCCATTAATAATTCTCTTTTAAAAAATAAAAAAAATCCCGGGGATCCTTTTTTTGATGCCATGGATGAATTGATTGCCATTCTTCACCAATATAAATATGCTACCTATCAACAATTGTATCGCTACTTTCAGCAGGAATTTGAAAAGGAAAAACGGCATTACGGATTTCGCACCTTTGATGATCTGATCCGGGTGCTGGAAAATTATTTGCACCGGAGTCCACGGCTGAGAGATAAAATCGGCGACTCCTTCGAAGCTGTCCTTATTGATGAATTTCAGGACACTGACGCCCTGCAATATTCAATTTTTCACAAAATATTCATTGAACAAAACAAGCCTACCTTTTTGATCGGCGATCCGAAGCAGGCCATCTATAGTTTCCGGGGCGGCGATATTTATGCTTACAAACGCGCCAAAGAAGAAGTGCGGCGAAATAATGGCAATCTGTACACCTTGCTGACCAATTACCGGTCAACACCGGAAATGGTGGCAGCAATAAATGAATTTTATGGCAGTTTGCCGCCGGACAAAGTTTTTTTCAATGATTTTATCGAATTTCATCCGGTCAGCGCACAGGACCAGCAAGGTGATAAATTACTGACTGCAGCAACAGCGGCGGAAAAAACGCTGGATATATTTTATAATGGTCACCTTTCCAATATTCCAGACAGCAACCGGTTTGCCGTGAATATCACATTGCTGGAAATCCACAAACTACTGTCGGATGAAAGTTATGAATTGCTGGAAAAGGGCCATCCCAGACGAATTTTACCATCGGACATTGCGATTTTGGTAAACCAGCATCTGCAAGCTGATCTATTATTACCTTATCTGCGGGAAGCCGGAATTCCCGCCGTCATACAGGCCACGGGAAGTGTCTATGACAGCCATGAAGCCGAAGCGCTGCATCTGCTACTCAAAGCCATTGACGAGCCCAATAACATCAAAGCCATTGCAGGAGCGCTGACGAGTTTTCTTTTCGATGTAACGGCGGAAGACCTGTATAAAATGGTTCATGAAGATGCCGATGCCATGAATGAATGGATATTCTTCTTCCGGAATTGTCACAGCAAATGGCAAAAGGGTTCCTTTATCGAATGTTTTAATTTTATTATGTCGGAACGAAAGATCAAACCCTATGTTCTTTCGCAACCCGAAGGTGACCGGAAGATCACCAATCTGCTTCATCTTCAGGAGTTGATCCAGCAAAAAGAGCAGGAATCCTCTCTGGGTATCTCCGGTATTGTCAATTGGTTTCAGATGCAGTTGGACCCGGACCGCCGTGAAGAGGAAGGGGATATAGAATTACGGCTCGAAACCGATGATAACGCTCTCAAGATCATGACGGTCCACAAAAGTAAAGGTTTGGAATTTCCAATCGTCTTTGCACCATTTTTCTGGTCTCAGAAATATTCGTCTGATAACAAGGAGTTTATTGAATATCATGATGACCAAAATGACCGGGTCATTGACCTGGAGAAGAAACATATTCAACAGGCTGAAGCTGAAAACCTGGAAGAACAAATCCGCCTGGTTTACGTGGCGTTGACCCGCGCCAAATACAAAGCGTCGGTCGTTGCCGTCAATAATAAAAACCTGGCAGCGCTCAAATATTTTCTCACACAATTTAACAATCAGGATGACAGCGCCATTTTATCGATGCTCAAAACCAATATTCCGGAACTAAAGGATTTTTCCGGTGCAAAGAGAATTAACTTCATTGAGCCTGATATTGCCGGGCCGGTGCGGCTAAAATACAGTTCCGGGGATATTAGCCGATCCCAACCGCCAATAAACCATCGCTTTCACGGCCGGCTGGACTATCAGTGGCAGATCAACAGCTTTTCATCTTTGTTACGTGGCAACCTTGGACAGACTGATGGGGAAATAAAGGATGTGGACCAGCAGGAATCCCAGCCGGAATTGCCCGAAGAAACGGAATTAAATATTTTCACCTTTCCCGCCGGCGCTAAAGTGGGCAGCTGCTGGCATGAAATTTTTGAGGAAATTGAATTCCATCACGGTCCTGCTGAAATTGAAAAAGTAGCTTCCGAAAAGTTATCTGTACATGGCATTCTTGCCGAAGAGGATACTGCCGAACTGCGGCAAAAATATATTGACATTACAACCGCAATGGTGACAAATGTCCTCTTATCAAAATTATCAACCGAACCGGAAATTCTGTTATCCTCTATACCATCTGAAAAAAGGATCACGGAACTGGAATTTTTATTTTCCCTTAAAGACACAATTGATCAGCAGGCCATCAACGATCTTTTGTCCGGTTACAATATTCAATTCAACCACCCGGTTCCGGCCGGATTTCTCAATGGTTTTATTGATCTGGTCTTTGAGAGTGAGGGAAAGTTTTATATTCTGGACTGGAAATCCAATGCACTGGGGACATCGATCCAGGATTTTTCAGCGGACAACATCAGGATGGAGATGAAAGACCACAACTATTATTTGCAATATCTGATCTATAGCGTCGCATTACATAAATATCTGCAGCAGCGCCTGCCGGATTATT
Organism: uncultured bacterium; assembly: GCA_964472715.1. Classification (GTDB taxonomy): domain Bacteria; phylum Fidelibacterota; class UBA2242; order UBA2242; family JAFGTP01; genus JAFGTP01. The sequence goes on from CAYYMT010000128.1 coordinate 8,051, forward strand.
CATACAGCCGTCACTTTGGCGGTGTGTTTTATATTTTTCTGCGGGGAGTTCGCCCCAACAGTCCGGGCAGTGGCGTTTTTTATGATTTTCCGAAGGAAAAACTGATTTATGACTTGAACAAACTATTAACATAGAACCAGAATGATAAATGAATATAATTAAGATAAATACTATTAAAGACCTCAATTCATTAAAACATCCCTCCGCCTTTGATGATATTGATCTGGAATTTGCAAAATTCCTGCTGCGTATCAACCAAACAGAAAATATTACACTGGCGCTGACTGCGGCGCTGCTTTCTCACGCACTGAGGAATAATCACATCTGTATGCGTCTTGAGGAAATTGCCGGCCGGACCTTTCCCTTTGATAATGAATACGGCTATAGCGAAGAGGCGTTATTTATTCAGCTGCCGGATATGGAGACCTGGCTAAAAGCGCTTCGGCAAGCGCCCAAAGTCATTTCATTTTCCGGTGAAACCAAACCCATTGTGGTGGATATACACAATCGCGTTTACCTCCAGCGTTATTATAAATATGAGCAGGACCTGGCGGATTTTCTAATAGCAAAGATGGCAGCAAACACCGCCCCGCTTGCCGCACATGAACCGGGAAATATTTCATATCTCTCCACCTATTTTCAAAAAGAGGATGGAATTGATCATCAACAACTGGCGGTATTGGCTTCGCTTTACAACAAATTTACGGTCATCACCGGCTCGCCGGGAACCGGAAAAACAACTGTTGTAGCCACGATTCTGGCGGCCCATTACCAAATAAATCCCGGCCTTCGTGTTGGCATTTGCGCACCTACCGGAAAAGCCGCCGCCCGTCTCAAAGAATCATTGCACCGGGAGATTGAGAATCTGCATATCAGCGAATCGACAAAGGAAAAAATATTGACCACCGAAACCAGTACAATCCACAGACTGCTGAAAGTGATTTACCAGACACCGCATTTCCGCTATAATAAAGAGCATAAACTGAATATTGATTTGCTGGTGCTTGATGAAGCATCCATGGTTTCCCAACGCCTGATGTGCAAATTATTTTACGCTCTGGGAGAAGGCGCCAGGATCATTCTTCTGGGTGATAAGGACCAATTGGCATCGGTAGAAGAAGGATCGGTGTTTGGTGATATATGTGACGCCTTGCCGATCAACCGGTTTTCCGAAGATTTTATTGATTTTTGTACATCCAATTCCAATCAAAAAATCCTTTCCGGCAATAGCCGGTGTAAAGCCAATATTATTATCGAATTGAACAAAAGCCATCGCTTTGACAATCAACAAGGAATCGGCCTGACCAAGGAAGCGATCAAAGCCGGTAACAGTGAAAAAGTGCTGAAAGTCGGTAAAAGTGATGATCCGCAAATATTACTCAGAAGTTTACCGCGTAAAAATTATATCAGGCAGTATGTCCTCAATTATTTACAGACATTAAGGATTGACACACCTAATGGCGCCATTGGAATCAGAGATTATTTGTCCCTTGATGATATTCACAAACAATTTGAATTTATCAACAATTTCAGGATTTTGTGCGCTAAGCGGCACGGTCTTTACGGAATTAATCATATCAACCGGATAATCATCGAGCATTACATGAATACTAACGATCTATATCCCGACAGTATGCCAATCATGGTCACCAGCAATGACAACCGGCTGAATTTGTTCAATGGTGATGTGGGAATTGTCAAGCATACAAACAAGAGAACGCGTGTATTTTTCCCTGAAACAGCTGGAAGAGAACGTTTTCGACAATTTTCACCTGCTCAATTACCGGCCCACGAACCTGTTTTTGCCATGACTGTCCACAAATCCCAGGGCTCCGGTTTTCAAAAGGTACTGTTGATTCTGCCGGA
>CAYYMT010000129.1:0-3570 GCA_964472715.1 uncultured bacterium
TGTTCGCATTATCATTTTGCTGGCGCTGATTGGCGCGATATTTTTCGGTTTTAACCAACTCAGCGATGCCATACGGTTATCCATTTCCAATCTCATTGGTCAGATCGGTATTATCATTAAATACCTTCTGGCTACCGGATTGGCCGGAATTGCCATCATTACTCTTTTCCATAAATTTTTCAATCATAAAAAAGAAAAGAACAACATATACTGGACCGCCTATTTTACACCGGTGCTGCCATTGATCCTGATATTAATTTTTCAGATGGGATTTATTGCCGCTTTTATTTGCGGTCTCCTGTTTGGCTTTTTATCCACTTACAAAAAGGGCTCACTCAATCAATTTATCCAATCAATCTTCAAAGGCGGTAGCGTGGTCATGCCGGCGGTGGTCATGTTTTTTGGTATTGGTATGTTGCTCAATGCCATTATGGGCCCCGGTGGCGAATGGGCAGCCGCGCATCCCGAAGGGTGGCCGGTGCTGAATATTTTACGTCCGCTTTTTAAACAGATCGTGCCCAACACACCGCTACAATATGTCTTGGTTTTTTCACTTGCCGCTCCCCTGGCGCTCTATCGTGGCCCGCTTAATATCTGGGGAATGGGCTATGGCGTTGCAGCCGTATTCATGGCCAGCGGACTTCCCGCCGGAGCCGTCATGGGCATGCTGATCACTGTGGGGCAGATTCAGGGCATCAGTGATCCGACCAATACGCACAATGTCTGGCTGGCCAATGAAATGGACCAGAATGTTCAGAAAATATTACAAAATACCCTCCCCTACAGTTGGCTGCTGGCAATTATCGGATTGATTTTCTCAGCCCTTTGGTTTATGTAAAATTTGACAGGAATGACAATGAAACGAAAAATTAAAATAGGAATTGATGTCGGCGGTACCTTTACTCACGCTGTGGCAATTGACATAAAAGATTATTCCATTACCGGCAAGGCTTGTGTGCCCACAACTCACAATGCCCAGGAAGGCGTGGCGCTTGGTGTCGTTCAGTCCCTGCAGCAATTACTGGAAACCTCCAGTATTGATGTGGATGAAATCGTCCTGATCGCCCACTCCACCACCCAGGCAACCAACGCGCTTCTCGAAGGGGATGTGGCAAAAGTCGGCATCGTCGGCATGGGACGCGGTGTCCAGGGAAAAATCGCCAAACACCAGATCAACATTCGCAATATCGAATTATCAGACAATAAATTTCTCAATACATGTTTTTACTATATAGATGTTTCAAAAGAATTAACTGAGGCCGAATGTCGCACAGCCATTGAGCAATTGAAAAGCGAAGGCGCGGAAGTGATCGTGGCTTCGGAAACCTTTGGCGTTGACCATCCGGACAATGAATTGCTGGTCAAAAAGGTGGCGGAAGAAATGGGTTTCCTAGCCACCGCAGCCAGCGATATCTCCAAACTTTACGGTGTGAAAATTCGAACCCGGACCGCTGTGATCAATGCCTCCATGATGCCGAAAATGCTGGAAACAGCTAACATGACGGAAGATTCGGTCCGCAAAACCGGTATTGAAGCGCCGCTGATGATCATGCGCTCTGACGGCGGAATTATGGACATCAATGAGATGCGCAAGCGCCCGATTCTCACCATGCTCTCCGGTCCTGCTGCCGGTGTAGCTGCCGCCCTGATGTACAGCAAAGTGACTGACGGCATTTTCATCGAAGTCGGCGGTACATCATCGGATATTTCCGTCATCAAAAACGGAAAGCCCCAGGTCAAAACCGCGCAGATTGCCGGGAACCGCTTGTTTCTCCGGACACTGGATGTGAGAACCCTGGGAATTGCCGGCGGTTCCGTACCGCGGATTCGTGGCAACAAGATTATTGACGTCGGCCCCCGCAGTACACACATCGCCGCCTTGAAATATGTCTCCTTTTGTGACGAAGATTCCTTTAATGATCTGGAAGTAAAAACATTACAGCCGGCCAAAGGTGATCCTGATGATTACCTGGAAATTATAAATCATAATGAAAAATATACAATAACACCCACCGGCGCGGCAACCTATCTGGGCTATGCCAAAACCCAAACCCACACCGCCGCAAAAACCGAGGTGATCAGCAACTTTTTTGAATCCCTGGGTAAAAAATGGCAAACAGAACCCAAAAAAATCGCTCAGAATTTACTAAAAATATCCGCTGAAAAAATCGAACCGACCATTGAGCAATTAATCAAAGAATATAAAATCGACCGTGACTTGATCGAATTTATTGGTGGCGGCGGTGGCGCACCCGCAATTGTTCCGTTTTCCGCTGAACACATGGGGTTTTCTCATCGCATTTCCAATAACACCGAAGTGCTCTCGGCGATTGGCGCGGCCCTGGGAATGGTGCGGGACACTGTGGAACGCAGTATTGTCAATCCCACGGAGAATGATATTTTATCCATTCGCCAGGAAGCCTTTGAATCGGTCCAGCAAATGGGCGCCGATCCCGCCAGTATTGAAGTAGACGTCGTCATCGACAAACGCAACAAACAAGTGATCGCCACAGCCAATGGCACCAGCGAAATGAAATCCAGGGACCTGGCCTCCACCAAAAAGAGTGATGAGGAACTGAAAGAAATTTGCGCCACATCTCTGAAAACCGATCCCGCCAATGTTATGCTTTGTGGCAATACATCTATGCTAAAGGCCTATTTCACTGAGGAAGTGTCAAAGAAATTCTTCGGCCTGATTCGAAAAAAAGTACAAAATGTTCGCGTCATTGACAATGCCGGCGTCATCAAATTACAGAAAAATGACTGTGAAGTATTCCAGTCCGAAAATGCCGATGTAATGGCGCTACTTCGACAGGTGATTGAAGCTAAAACCAGCTATGGAGATGCTGGTCCCCTGATACCTGATCTATTTGTGATTGTTTCCGGAAAGATAATAGACCTCACAGGGCTGGTAAGTGAATCCCAGATACTTGCTATGGTTGAGATCGAATTGAAAAATTATGTGCCCGAAGAGCCGGTGATCATTATAGCAAAAGAAAATTAGTAATCTGTAATCAGTGACCTGTGATCAGTGCTGACAACCGATTACTGATTACCGAAAACAGATTACAGAATAAGTGGAGTTGAGATGAAAAAGCGCGCGTACAACCTGGATGCCCTGCGTGGATTTGCAATCCTGACAATGGTTCTGTCCGGTGTCGTTCCTTACAAGAGTTTACCGGCCTGGATGTACCACGCCCAGACACCGCCACCCACCCGTGCCTTTGACCCGTCAATACCGGGCATCACCTGGGTAGATTTGGTCTTCCCTTTCTTTCTCTTTGCCCTGGGCGCCGCCCTCCCCATAGCACTGAATAAACGCATTCAGGACAAAGCAAAATCCCTGGTTGGCACATTGAAATACATCTTCGAACGTACATTCTTACTGGGGTTTTTTGCGATTTTCTCCCGGCATATGCGTCCTTATGTGATCAATTCGAATATTTACTCTAATCCTCACCTGACTGACTGGTTACTGGCCATCGCAGGTTTTGTGCTGATGTTTACTATTTTCCTTCGCTTTCCGAAATCCATACCAAACAAAATACAATCCTTTATCAAAATCGGCGG
>CAYYMT010000129.1:3670-6690 GCA_964472715.1 uncultured bacterium
ATCTGGAATTTCACACCGATGCCATGGATTTACAAATTTTCTTACCTGCAATACTTACTGATCGTGATTCCCGGTACCATTGCCGGTGATACCCTTTTGAAATGGCTGAAAGCCACCGGCAAACAGGAAAAAGTCTGGGCCAACCAGCAATATATTTCTTTAGCAATATTAATGATCGCTTTTGTATTGACAATTTTAATTGGTTTGTTTGGCCGTTATGTCTGGCAGACTGTTCTATTGGTATCGGTTTTGGGTATTGCCGGACACTTTTTGACCAGAAATCCGGTTTCCGACAATGAACAATTGATTCGTAAATTCTTCCTTTGGGGAATTTTCTTTCTAATGCTCGGGCTTGTGTTTGAACCCTATGAAGGTGGGATTAAAAAGGACCACGCCACCATCAGTTATTACTTTATCACAGCCGGGCTTGCCGGTTTTATGCTGATCCTGTTTACCATTATCATTGATATATTCAAAAAACAAAAACCGGTGCAATTACTGATTGATAACGGGCAAAATCCCATGATCGCCTATGTGGGGTATGCGAATTTTATCTGGCCGGTTTTCGCACTGCTCCACCTGGATAAAGTGTTCAGTCAATTGGATGTCATCAATCCCTGGCTGGGATTTTTGCGGGGTGTGGTTTATACCCTGCTGGTCGCTCTGATGGTGCAGTTTTTTACAAAACGAAAATTATATTGGCGGACATAACATCAGACTTCCGAGGTTTAACAAACCTGGGAAGTCTAGTGTAGATGAATAAAGTCTATTGTAAGTGAATAAAGAATTAAACCTCCCAGGTTTTTTGAAACCTCGGAGGTTAGCATGGAGACACTAAATGAAAAAATTGTTACTTCTATTATTAATTCCCCTGATGGTTTTCGGTCGCAGAATTGAAGAATTCCGTGCCGTAAAGATCACCAATGTGGACAGTGATGTTCTATCGTCCAATGAAAAAATCGCGGAAGCCATGGATTACCTGGCATCTATCAATATCAACACAATATTAGTTGTGGTATGGAATGGTTCCGGGTATAGCGGCGCCTATACACTCTATCCCAGCGCTGTCATGGACTCCCTCTTTGGCTTTGAGAAAGGCCCTACCGGTTCTGTTGATGATCCGCTGGAAAGAATTCTCATCGAAGCCCATCGAAACGGCATCGAAGTGCTTCCCTGGTTTGAATACGGATTTGCCAGTTCCTGGAGCAATCCCGATGGTGCAAGAGAGACGGTCCCCGATTACATTATCGAAAAATATCCTCACTGGGCATTGCGGGAAAAAAATGGTAATATTGCCTGGAAAAATGGCTTCTACTGGATTTCTGCCGTTAATCCTGAAGTCCAGGACCTGATCAAGGGACTAACCATGGAAGTCTGTCATAATTATGATATCGATGGCATTGAATATTCCGACCGAATTCCGGCATTACCGGTTGAAGGCGGCTATGACTCGGTCACTGTTTCCATTTACAAAGAAGAGCATAATGGTCAGGAGCCACCACAGAATTACAAGGATGCTGACTGGATGCGTTGGCGTGCCGATAAAATGAATGACTGGTTGAAAGAAGTTCGTGACGCTGTCAAAGGCTATGATCCCAATCTTAATGTATCTTCCTCCCCCAGTGTCTATCCCTGGTGTTACCAGGAATATCTGCAGGACCCATACACCTGGATGAATACCGATATTGTCGACGATATAATACCACAACTCTACCGGTATACCTATGAAGAATATTATGACACCTTTATGGCCTCACTAAATAATTATCCGGGCAGAAACGATGTTTATATATCCAGTATTCTGATGAATATCGGAGATTATCTGATTTCACCGGATTATCTGTTAAAAGCAATGCAGGCAAACCGCGACCATGAGATTGCCGGCGAAGCCTTTTTCTTTTATGAAGGATTACGCAAGCAAAACAATCTGCTGGGAGATACCCTGAAAGCGACCTATTACAAATTCCCCGCTTACCTGGCCCACCGCAATGGTAATGTCTGGCGTCCCAAAGCCCATATCGTTAATGAGGATGCCGGCCACGCAAAGATGTCCGGTAATTGGGAATTGCTGGAATCAAAAAATTATGGGTTCAACCCGAATATTTACATAAAAAAAGATAACGAATATGGTGCTATCGAATATAATTATGATGTTCCTTTTGATGCCCATTTCGATGTTTACGCCTATATTGTCCGCAGTCCCAAAGCCTCCAAAAACGCGCCATATACTGTTTATCATGGTGATGACTCTACAGTGGTTTACCTGGACCAAACCGATTTTAACAAAACCGGCTGGCAAAAACTGACCACTGTTTACCTGGAAGAAGGTGAACAGACGGTGGTAAAATTGGATAATTCCAATGTCACCGGTAGCGAATGGATTATTGCTGATGCTACTATGATTATGATCAACCGTAAACTGACACCGGATCTTTTCATCAGTCCCGATATGGTTGGTATTGAAGAAGAGGTCAAGCAACCGGCTGATTTCACACTGAACCAAAATTATCCGAATCCTTTTAACGCGTCAACCAATATCAGCTATGCATTACCGCTAACCGGATTTGTTACCTTGAAAATATATGATATTATGGGACGGGAAATTAAGACCCTGGAAAATCATCAGAAAAGCGCCGGACATTACACGGTTAATTTCAACGCCAATGATTTATCCAGTGGATTGTATTTTTATCAGATGAAATATAAAACTCAGCAGACAACTTCTGTTAAAACGAAGAAATTGATGTTGGTGAAATAAATTGCTCTTTCATACAATCTGAAACTGACTTAAAAGGTTCGTGATTTAATAATGGTTTTTACAACCCCCTTGTTCCCTCCCGATATTTCGGGACAGGCTCTTTTTATAAGGGGGACACGACTTGGCCAAGCAATTCTATTCATTGATCTTTGTAAAATCGAAGTTACATCCGGTTCCAGCAAGTTCACCAATGTAGAAAAGACTAAAACATTTACTCTAAGAGTAATTGACATTCAAAAAAAATGAGACGCTAATGAAATTA
>CAYYMT010000129.1:6790-9858 GCA_964472715.1 uncultured bacterium
CGGTTCAGCACCGATAGTCCGACGATTAAAATGATCTTTGAGCCCAGAGACGGCGGTGGAAAAATGGGACTGACCCAGGCTTTTGCGGTTTTTGCCGACTCTACGCTTATTAATGTGTTCGAGTCATTGGAATTTACGATTGACTCGCCAAATCGCGATTCTATTGTGGATTACGAGGTGACGCTTCCCAGTCTTCATGCTGTCAATTTTATTGGAATGACACTGGAAGAGGGGCACACACTCAAGCCATTACCGCCAAACAATCTGCCGGATTACGTGGCGATCGGCAATTCCATTACCCACGGCACCGGTCATCAATCCGCGACCCATGTTACCTATCCTTTTGTCATGGCCCAGGCAATGAATTGGGACCTGACCAACCTCGCTGTGGCCGGCGCGCGAACCGGCTGGCCCATTGCGCAACTATTTAAGGATAAACCAGTCGACTTTGTCACAATCCTTTTGGGATTCAATGACTGGATGTGGGACAACAAAGATTTATCCTACAAAATCGATCAATATACAAGATTGCTGGATACACTCCGGTATCATCAACCTGAGGCAAAAATCTTCTGTATTACGCCAATAACCACCACCAAAACAGACCCACAATACCAGGTGTCCTTTACATTGCAACAATACCGTGAAGCCCTGGTCAGAACAATTACCCGGCGCAAAGCCCGCTCAGGTGATGAAAATTTATTCCTGATCCATGGAGATTCTATTTCAACTAAAAATATGCTTATGGATGGCATCCATCTGGGACAGGCCGGCGCACCCCTATTTGCTGCAAAATTGACGGCGGAAATCAAAGAGATACTCGCGACGACCGTCGATCTAAAAGATAATTCGAGACACCCAAAGGAATTCAAACTGAATCGGGTTTACCCCAATCCGTTCAATCCGGAAACCACCATCGAATACGAACTGGCCGACGCCGGTCTCACGCGCATTGATATTTATGATTTGGCAGGCAATAAAGTGAAAGAACTTTTGAACCGGCGACAACGGGCAGGACAATATGCTGCTACTTTTCATGCCACCGGAATGAGCAGTGGTATGTACATTATCAAACTGAAGCATGTCAACGGTACTCTCCATTATATAGCAACAGAAAAATGTTTATTTTTAAAATAGGATTTATTTTATGCGATCACTCTTGACAATTTTATTTCTGACAATATCACTATTTTCACAAAGCGCACTGGACACAAAACTCGCCAGGATCAAGCAAAAATATAATCTTGTGGGAATGTCTGTGGCAGTTGTGCGTGATACATCGGTAATTTTCGCTAAAGGCTATGGTAAACGGGATGTAGGCCGCGATCTACCCATGGAAGCCGGTACACAATACCGCATCGCGTCAATCTCAAAAATGGTTTCGGCAACCGCCCTGATGAAACTCTATGACGAAGGGAAATTCAAACTAAATGATGATATCAGCGATTACCTGGGCTATACTTTTCGCAATCCTAATTTTCCTGAGCAACCGATTACCTTTCGAAAACTCATGGCCCACACCAGTTCCATTCGTGACGGCTCAAAATATCACAGTTTTTTATCCGACGGTTACAACAGTGATGATCCGCCCTCCATTCAAGAACTTTTCCTCAAAAACGGTGATTATTATGCCTCCGACATCTGGGCGTATAAGTCGCCGAATACCAACTATTTTCAATATGCTAATGCCAATTACGGTGTAATCGCGTCCCTGGTGGAAATTCTGAGCGGTAAGCGCTTCGACCGATATTGTCGCGAAGAATTATTCGCGCCTCTGAATATGAACGCTGATTTTAATGTGGCTGAATTAGACAGCATAAATAACCTGGCAGCCTTATATCGTCGCAGCGGCAATTCCTGGTCCGCACAGGTGGATAATTACCAAGGCAATCAGCCTGATGAAAGAAATCTTGACAATTATGAATTAGGCAGCAATGGGTTTATTTTCGGCCCCCAGGGCGGACTTCGAGCATCGGCACTGGAACTGGCGAATTTTATGATATGCCACATGCACGATGGCTTATTCAAGGGACAACAACTGTTCAGCGATACTACAATAGCACAGATGCACGGGACAGTCTGGAAATATACCGGTGGAAATGGCAACAATTACTTCGGTATTTTCAATGAGTATGCGCTGGGAAATCACACAACTACCGACCTGTTACCCGGCGTATCATTGACTGGCCATCCCGGTGAGGCCTATGGACTGATCAGTGACATGTACTTTTCCAAAGAAAAAAATTTCGGCATCACTTTTCTGACCAATGGCGGTGAATGGGGATATGGCGATTACTCCGGTTGGTACAATGTGGAAGAAGATGTCTTTAATGCCTGCTATGACGAATTAGCAAACATCACTGCTATTCACGAAGATCCTCCTATTACTGCTGAATTTGGCATTGCCAATATCTATCCCAATCCTTTTAATCCCGATACGATTATTTCCTTTTATGTGAATAAACCGGAAACCATTACGATGAAAATATTTGATATGCAGGGCAGAGAAGTAAAAACCGTGACTCACAAGCGCTTCAATGTCGGCTACCACCAGGTAAAATTCAATGGCAGTGATCTGGCAAGTGGTCTCTATTTCTGCCAACTGATTACGAAGGATTTTGTGGATTCAAGAAAGATTATGTTATTGAAATAAAGATTATTACGTACACGGATAAATGAATTTAACGGATAAGATTTTGTTTATTTTAATCCGTGTTTTTCCTGAAAATCCGTGAGCATAATTAACATTTTTGACATTAGGAAGAAAATTGTTTAGGACACGGATAAACATAACCGCACGGATAAGATTTTGTTTATTTTTATCCGTGTTTTTCCTGAAAATCCGTGAGCATTAATTAATATTTTTGACATTAGGAAGAAAATTGTTTAGGACACGGATAAGCAGAATTGCACGGATATGAAATATTATTGAATTGATCCGTGTTATTCTGAAAAATCCGTGTACGTAAAAAAACATTCCAATCCGTGAGCAAAAAAATGATGAATGAATTAAATAAATATCTGGTACAACTCGGCCTGCGCAAAGGACAGCATGTAATGGTCCATAC
>CAYYMT010000130.1:0-9702 GCA_964472715.1 uncultured bacterium
GAAAACCTTCGCAATGGTTGGTGCCCTATCAGTAACCAGTGATCAGTAACCGGTAAGTTAAATAAACAAAGGAATAAAAAATGAAAAAGTTAATTATCCCTATAATTGTATTATTACTAGTAGTTTCCTGTTCGAAAAAGGAGAATTTTCAGTCGATTTTCAATGGACAGGATCTAACCGGCTGGAAAATCTACGGCACGGAAAAATGGTATGTGGAAGATGGCCAACTGGTTTGCGAAAGCGGCCCGGACAAACAATACGGCTACCTGGCCACAGATAAATTTTACAAGGATTTTGAATTACAGTTGGAATTCAAGCAGGAAGCCGACGGCAACAGTGGTGTCTTTTTCCGCTCCACCATCGACGGCACTAAAATTTCCGGCTGGCAGGTGGAAGTGGCGCCGCCAAATCATGATACCGGCGGCATTTATGAATCCTATGGCCGCGGTTGGTTAGTGCAAATCCCCGATGAAAAGGAAACGATCCTGAAACCCGGCAAATGGAATTCCATGACCATCATTGCCAAAGGAAACAGGGTGGAAACCTTTCTTAACGATGAAAAAATGGTCACCTTAGTTGACGATAAAATCGGCGCTGCCAACGGGTCAATTGCCCTGCAGATCCATGACGGCGGCGGCATAAAAGTGAGATGGCGAAATATAAAAATCAAGGAATTATGAGTTTGAAAAACAATGTTGAAAATCTGACGAAAATGCAAATGACGTCACTGGTTCTGTTGCGTGTTGTTATCGGCTGGCATTTTGCCTATGAAGGACTGGCCAAACTATTTGACGCCAAATGGTCGGCCTATTTTTATCTGCTGGATTCGCAGGGCTGGCTGCAGGAGTTATTTATCAATATGGCCAACAATCCGACGCTGATGCTAATTATTGATCCCCTGATCAAATGGGGATTGCTGCTGATCGGCCTTTCACTGATGACCGGACTACTCACCAAATATGCAAAGCTCGGCGCACTGGTGATGCTGCTTTTTTTCTGGCTCTCTCATCCCCCTTTTATCGGTTATGAATATCTCTTGCCTTCCGAAGGCCATTACCTGATTTTTGATAAAAACTCGGTGGAATTTTTCGCTGTTCTGGTTTTGCTCATGTTTCCCACGGATCACATCATCGGCTTACAGCGACTGTTTAATCATTATTTTAGAAAGGCGGCCGTCAATGACTAAAACAAAAATGACAAGACGGGAATTGTTAAAAAGCCTGGCAACGCTGCCGGTTGTCGGTGCTTTATTTTATAAAACTTTACAAAAAGAGGCTTATCAGAAAAATATTGAACACAGTTTATCGAGAATCATTGATCTTGATTTCAAAAACTTTAATAAACATTTGGTACCGGAAAGGAACAGCAAAAAAATTCGCCTGGGCATCATCGGCTATGGTTCGCGGGGCCGCATGATCATCAATTCCGCCGGTTTTCTGCATCCCGATTATATCGCGGATATCAGGGAAGCCGGCCTGAAAAACAAGAAGGACAAGCGTTATGAATTCCTCATGCAAAGCGAGCAGTTGAATATTGAGATCAATGGCATTTGCGATATTTACGATCCCTATGGCAAATACGGTACAATTGCCTGCGGAAATCAGCAAAAATCAACCAGAACAAGCGATGTAAAGCCGGTGAAACGATATAAAAATTACAAAGAGCTTATTGCGGCCAAAGATATTGACGCGGTGGTCATCGCCACGCCAGACCACTGGCACGCGCCCATGATCATCGACGCGGTGAACCAGGGCAAGCATGTTTACACGGAAAAATGTATGACCCGCACCCTGGAAGAAGCTTATGCTGTACGCCAGGCTGTTAAAGCCGGCAAAGTTGTGTTCCAACTGGGCCACCAAAATCGACAGTTTGATTCCTATAACCTGGCTCACGAATTAGTTAACGAGAAGCAGATTCTGGGCAATATATCATTAGTTCAGACCAACACCAACCGGAACACCCCTTACGGCGCCTGGGTCTATGACATTCCCGAAGAAGCAGGCAACCATAATATTGACTGGCAACAGTTTATTGGCGCCACCAATCCGTCTGAATTCAGCCTGGAAAAATTCTTCCGCTGGCGCTTGTGGTGGGACTATGGCACCGGTTTGTCCGGCGATATGCTGACCCATGAATACGATTGTATCAACCAGGTGCTGGATGTGGGTATTCCCGATTCTGTCATGGCTTCCGGCGGAATTTATCATTACAAAGACGGCCGGGAAGTCCCGGATGTGTTCAATGCTTTGATGGAATATGATAAGCGGGATTTGACACTGATGTACAGCTCATCCCTGGCCAGTGGAAAATACCGGCCACGAACATTGATGGGTACCGATGGCGCCATGGAATTGTCCAATGGCTTTACAGTTTCTATTGACAACCATTCCCAAAAATACAGTCATGAAATCGAATCGGGCATTATTGACACCTCAACATCGGCCTATTCTTATGCACCAGGCGCTAAAGGCATTGACGCCATCACTTCCGCCAGTACCAAATATTTCGCGGAACGGGGCCTGACATATACTTACAGAAACGGAAAACAGATCGACACAACCTTTCTGCATATGAAAGAATGGCTGGATGCGATCAGGAACGGTTCTCCGACCAGTTGTAATATTGACCGCGGATTTGAAGAGGCCGTGACCGCCCACATGGCGACGATTTCCTACCGCCGGGGAAAAAAAGTATATTGGGACCGGGATAAGGAGAAAATTGTATTTTAAAATGAATAAAAACAGATACTACTTGGAAATTGTAGATCGATTTTCCATAATCGATTTTGATTTTTACCGGTAGGGAAAAATCAATGCTTCAAACCGTCTATGAATGCGTACATCAATTATTCACTGCTCCGAAAGTAATCAAATTTCCCTATCGGGATAATTTGATAAGCGAATCGGATATTTGGTAAATAGAAAATAGGGAGCCTTATCCATCTAGGATAAAATTTCGTAAATTCATAAAAAAAGGAGGCTTCTTATGCATGTAGTAGGAATTGATGTACATAAACATTTTTGTGAAATCTCAAGAATTAACCGAACAGGAAGAGAGGTTGATCATCTTAGATTAAAGACTTCTCTTCATGACTTAATTCAGTATTTTGATACAGTGAAATCACAACTCAAAGACCAACTTCATATTGTTTTTGAAGAAGGCGAATTGTCTGGATGGTTATATAGAGGCTTGGTACCCCATGCTGCGAAAGTAATATCAGCTGATCCTCAAAAAAATTCATTAATTTTTAAATATGGTAGTAAAACCGATAAAATAGATTCTTTAAAAATAGCACAACTCTACAAAGGAGGTTATATCAATCCGGTTTATCATACAGATAGTGAAGAAAGAGCAGAACTAAAAAATACAGTTTTAATGTATCATAAAATAACAAAAGATGTTGTGCGAAATAAGGCAAGGCTCAAAAGTTTATACAGACGATATGGTATCATGATTGACGGCAAAGAAATTTACAATCCAAAATACCGCGACAAGTATCTTGCAAAAATCCATAATAATCAAAACGCTAAAATGCTGTTTGAATTGTTAGATATGTTTGTTGAAAGTAAACTCAAACTTGAAAAAACAATAAAACAATCCAATAAACATATCCCTATTATTTCTAAACTAAAAGCGATTCCTGGGTTTGGAGATATTACGGCCACAACATTCTTTGTAATAATAGATACCCCTTATCGATTCCATAAAAAATCACAACTATGGTCATATGCCAACCTTGGCAGAAGGGTTGCTGAATCTGGTGGAAAGGAAAAAACTAAAAGGCAAATAACAGGCAATAAAATATTGAAAAATTGTATAACAACAGTCTATACGAATGCAATGAAATCGGACAATAAGTTCAGCAAGACATTTATGAGACTTGTTAGTATCAATGGTAAAGACCATCAAATTGCTCGCCGGATTGTTTGTCGTAAAATACTGACGACAGCCTGGTCGATGTGGAAAAACAATAGTCAATATGATGATAAATATTAGAAATATTTTTACCGGCTTTCATTTTAGCCTAATTAGTGGGCTACATTCAGCCGGTAAAAAAGGGTGAAGAATAAAGTAGACCAACAAAAAAATATAGAAATTTAAAATGAAATTTGAGAACAGAACTATTCATCAAAATTATTCAATGGCGGTTATTTTTATTTGAAAGTGGTATTTGACAATATTAGTAAAACAAGTAGAGTCTCAATGTAGAACGTAAGCAATAATTCGTCATAAGATGCTTCTTAAATTTGGATAGACCTACTTATAATAATTCGAACATTTATGTTAGACGATAAAGTCTCTTGATAGGTGAATGATTGAAAAGGTTAGAAAACCATAAATAACTAATATTAATTTCGATTTAGTAAATTATTAAAATAACGAATATTTTTGGTAATAGGGTGAAACAAAATTTCCCAGGCTCCCTGAAAAGTCAAAATTTTAGGTTTTTTTAGGGGTACATCTTGACTTTTATTTTCATAGGCGCTCTACATTTGCTATATACGATATATTGAAATTCTGCACAGACTGCCGGTTGATGAGACCGGACAGACATTTTTAAAAAAAGCGCTTTCTTTCATTTAAGATCATCAGGTTTTTCAATTCAATGAAATCATCTATGGTCAACCATTTCTCCTGAAAATCATTGGTTCCAACAAGGGAAGCAATGGCCGCGATGGTTTTCAAATGTAAAATCCTTTTTTCCTGAGTACCACCCAGCAGAAAAATTGCTTTTATCCGGTCTTCTTTGTCACTGAATCGAATACCTTTTTTGCTTCTGATAATCGTCAGAAATAATTCATTTTCACCTTCAATAATGATATGGGGTATGGCAAGGAAATCTGAAATTGCGGTGCTGGATTCCTCCTGTCTTTTTATAAATCTGGAGGTTATTTCATCTTCATCCATGGATATGTTTTGGGCAATATCTCCGGCAACTTTTTTAATCAGGTCGGCAAAATCCAGAGGCCCGTCAATATCAATAATTTTTGCGTTTTTGATCAAATTATCAAAATTATCCTGTTCAATATTGTCCCGGTTGACAATCACCTCCCGTAACTCGTCCTCAAGCAGATTGTCCATCAGCCGGCTGTCGGTAATTCGCTTCATAACATGGAGAAGCGCGTATTCCCTGCGTTTGTTTTTTTTGCCATAAAACAGATAAACGACAAAACTTAAAATTAAGATAGAAATACTGATTTCAATAGAAGCAAGCCCGAGATCAATGATAAAAAAGACAAAAATGATAATACTGACAATTTGTATCCAGGGATAAAATGGAGTTTTAAAAGAGGGCTGATAATTCCGTATTCGGCTTTCCCGCAAAATGATCACTGAAAGGTTTGACAGGACATAGGAAGTCAGAATCACTGTTGAGGCGGATTTTACCAGCATTTCCAGCGGCAGCAAGAGTGATAAGTAGATGATCGCGCCGGTGATTACGATGGAAATAACCGGTGTTTTGTATCGCTTATTGATGGTGGCAATTTTTTGGGGCAGTAATTGATCGCGGCTTAAAGCCATAGGATAGCGGGAGGCTGACATGATACCGGCATTGGCAGTGGTAAAAAAGGCCAGCATGGAAGCGGCTATGATCATAATATAGCCAAAAGTTCCGATGGTATTTTGGGCTGAATCCGCCACCGGTGTCAGGGACTGGCTAAAAACAGCGGGACTCAGGGTGCCGGTAATGATGAAGGTCATGATTGTATACAAAATAGTTACAACAATTATTGATGCCAGCATGCCCAGAGGAATATTTTTTTTGGGATTGACCACTTCTTCTGAGATATTGGCAATATTGAGCAATCCGCCGAAAGAAATAAAAACAAAACCGGCTGTCACCAGGATATCATTGTAATCGCCGGTTAAAAAGGGCGAAAAATGCGCCATACTGACTTTTGGTAAACTCAAAAATACATATAGCAATATCAATGACAACAAGCCCGCTACCATGATTATCTGGAATATAGCCGCCTCTTTTACGCCAATAATATTCATAACCACAAAAAGCAGGCATAATATCAGGCTGGTGACCAACGGACTGACACTGGTGTAAAGATATACTATTTCGGAGATACCGAAAATTGCAAAGGCGCTCTTGAGGGATAAGGTGAACCATCCCAAAAATCCCGATATGGTGCCGAACAATGGTCCGAGAGACTTGTTGATAAAATAAAAGTCACCCCCGGCCTTGGGCATGGCGGTTGATAATTCGATAATACTTAATATACCCAGCAATCCCAGCAACCCGGCGATAAAATAGGAAATGAAGACTGCCGGTCCAACCTTTGAAAAGGCCAGGCCGGGCAATATAAAAATCCCGGAACTGATCATCGCGCCCGTAGCTATACTGAAAACACCTAAAACAGAAATCTCTTTTTTCAAATTCATTATCACCTCAAAATTATAGTCTAAAATTAAAATAAGTAGATATAATTAAACAGGCAAATTACACAATAATTTCTGGTTTCTTTATTTTTAAAAGCATGGGAATACAAAGATATTTATAACAAAAGATCACAATACTATAGGAAATCGTATTTTTTAAAATTTTTTAGTTTTATCTATTTAATAAAAAAAATTTGTTTTTTATTTTAAATAATCTATATTTTAGTGTGTTAAATCGATTACAATAATTGCGAGGGTATGAAGTGAATCAAAAAATTGTAGCATTATTTATTTTTTTAATTTTTTTTAATATTATTTTTGGTATTGAAAAGCAATTTGTGAATATGAATCCCAATCCCGATGGCGAGCCCTGGTATTTGGATTTTTACACGCCACCGGAAAATCCAACCATGATGAGCGACAAGTCCAGGCAGCAGATATTGAAAACCACCAAAGAACTGCCCTCACGTATTGATCATTCCTTTTCAAAACATATGCGTCCGGTATTTAATCAAATCGGCGGTTCCTGCGGCTCGGCCTCCCGAATTTGTTATATGTTCGGCTATGAGCTAAACAATCACCGCAACCTGGAAGCCGACAATCTTCGCACCCAGTATCCCTCACATTTCACCTGGCTGCTCACCGGCCAAAATTCCGGCAAAGCTGAAATGGCCATTTTCAATGGCGTTCCCAACGGGCTTTATTACAATGGCAACACTTATTCCACTAAATACGGCGGAGATGAAATCGGCTGGCCCAGCGCCGATGAAGCCCCGGATTACGGCTGGATGAATGGCTACAATCGCTGGGAAAATGCCCTGAACAATCGCCTGGGGAAAAATACCTTTATTACACTGGATTCACCGGAAAATCTTGAAATTTTAAAATCCTGGATTTATGATCACCATGGCGATTCAACTTTTCAAAGGGGTGGCGTGGCCGGAGCAGGTGTTGCCACAGGTGGCATGAGCACTGTTACTATACCTTCCGGTGAATATGAAAGTGGTAAGCATATCGTAAAAAACTGGGGTCCGCAGGTAGACCACGGTACAACCTGGAGCGGTTATGATGACAGTGTCGGTTATGATTTTAATAATGACGGTCAGATCACCAATAATATTGATATTAACGGCGACGGCATTGTTGATATGAAAGACTGGGAACGCGGCGCCCTGATCATGCTGAATTCCTGGGGTGACGGCTGGAAAAACAGCGGAACTGTCTATGTTCCCTACCGGTTGCTGAAAATAAATAAAATGTCCGCTGAATTTTATCATATTCGAAAAAATTATTCACCTGAAAAAGTCATGAAAATAAAAATGGATTACAACAAACGCAGCGACTTGAAACTCAGCATTGGTATTTCCACCGATACCAGCGCGACGGTACCGGAAAAAACTATGGTCTGTCACCACTTCAATTATGCCGGCAATGGCAAAGTGCCGATGTTGGGACGCTGGGCCGATGGTAATATTCATGACGAGCCAATGGAATTTTGTTTTGACCTCACCGACCTGATGAAAAATATGGATGTCAGTGAACCTTATGATTTTTACTTTAAAGCCCTGGCAAAGCGATTTACCGATGGTGACGGCACGATATATTCAGTGTCAGTTGTGGATTATGCCAGTGATGAAAGCGGTGAACTGGAGTATTTCGCTGATATTTCCGAATTGGAAATAAATGGCGGGGATATTCATTACATTCCTGTGAAAATGCCGGCCGAATCCGGTGATATCCCCGATCAGGTCTACTTATCACAGTCGGCAATTACAGTTCATTTAGTTGACAGTGAAGAAACCACCGGCGAAGACGGCGCGGCCATCAATGTGCTGGATGGTGACCCCTCAACAATCTGGCATACGGAATGGTCTGATACAGTTATAACTTATCCCCATGAATTACAATTAAAACTGGATAAAAGCTACACACTGACAGCTTTTGAATATTTACCACGGCAAAACAGTGAAAATGGTCGTATTGCCGACTATGAACTTTATATTGCTGATAATGACTCTGTATGGGGTGACCCCGTAGCAAGCGGGAGTTTTACAAATACTTCCGAAAATCAGCTGATAACTTTTACACCGAAGTCCGGCCAGTATATTCGCTTGGTTGCCCTCTCTGAAGTCAATGCCAATGCCTGGGCTTCCTGCGCGGAAATTAACCTGATGCGAAAAAATAATGTCACGACAGCCGTGAAGAATCCAGAGACCATAGCCAGTTCTTATCAATTGCATCAAAATTATCCAAATCCCTTTAATCCCTCCACCACGATTTCTTTCTACATACCAAAAACAGAAAATATTAAACTGACGGTTTACAACCTACTCGGACAGAAAATCACCACTCTGGCAAACCGGAATTTTACTGCCGGCACCCACCAGCTGACCTGGCATGCCGGAGATTTTTCCAGTGGTATTTACTTTTATAAATTAACCGCCGGCAATCATACAGAAATCAAAAAGATGCTGCTGCAAAAATAAAACAATTCGAAAGCCTTGAGTTAAGTTCATATTCCAGAAACCCATGATCCCGGGCTAATAAACAGATATGAACTTGACTTAAGGCGATTCAGGTAGGTACCACCATAACTCATGGGCTACTATTTTTATTGCGCAAAGTCAATTAATTTTTCCCTGATCGCCCATAAGTCATGGTTCCAAATTCGAAAGCCTTGAGTTAAGTTTCAAGAAAACATTGCACATAACATATAAACCTGTTAAATTCCCTATAGTATTTATAGGAAATAAATCCTGAGCCGTCAATTATAGAGGCTTCCCGCAAATCACCGGAAGCCATACCGAATTATTAACAGGAGACACAATGTATCAATTGTCAACAAAAGGAAGATATGGCACCCGCTTCATGTACCAGTTAGCCAAAAATCACGGCAAAGGCCCGATGCTGCTGAAAGATATTGCCGCCAAAGAAAATCTCTCTCTAAAATACATGGAACAGATCATTCCCTCACTCAAAAAAGCCGGCCTCATCAAATCACTTCGCGGCCCTTACGGCGGGTATGTTTTGCTCAGAGAACCCGGAAAAATTGAAATGAAAACCATCCTGACGGCATTGGAAGGTGATATTGCGCCTGTTCACTGTGTGGATGAACCGGAAAAATGCGATCGTAGTAAATTTTGCCCGGCCCGGCAGGTGTGGCATATTATGGAAGAGCAATTGAATGAAACATTATCAAATATTACGCTGAAGGATATGCTGAAAATGGGTAATGAACAGGATAAAGCTCTGGAATAAGTTATATTTCACCCGTTCCGGGTTTCCTTTTTATCTTTCTCCTATTACTATAAA
>CAYYMT010000131.1:0-6868 GCA_964472715.1 uncultured bacterium
TGTGTGGTTTTGTACCACCAGTTAAAACTGGTGGTTAATAAGATGATTTTCAGTAATTTATGGATAATATTAACCACCAACTTAAATTACACAAAATCATTTTCTATTCATGCCGTTTAAGAGTAAAAGAATAGACATGTTGCGCAACAGGAACAGCATCTCCCACAACGTAGGTATCTACAATAACTTTCCCCGCTTTGGTAATAGTCATAACCCGGAACATAGGCGTATGGTTTGATTTATCGGGAATTTTGGTGCGTTCCAGTGCCGGAATATGGAGATAGTGGACATGCTCAATTTTTTTGGAATGGTTCACCCGGTCCATATCCATGTGCAGGTCGCCTGAAATTACAACGGCAAGATTTGGTTGTTGAACCACCTTTTCTCTGAATAGTTGGTTGCGAACGCCTTTGTCTGGGTTTTCAGGAAATATTCCTTGCTGGGCTGCATGGACTATTAGAATGACCGGCTTGGGGGCCAGGCGCTGTATTTGTTCAAGAATCCACATCGCGCCGCTATCATCAAACTCACGGCTGTGGTCAGGCGACGCAAATACAAAGGCTACCTGATTATATTCCAGTATATAGCGCGTACTGTCAACCGGGCTGTTCCACTTTTTTGCATAGTAAAGGTAGCGCTCCACCGTACTTTCATGCTCCTCGTTTCCCATTATTGGATAAAAAGGTAATGTAAGTTTTTTAAGTACCCGGGTTGCCATTTCGTATTGGATTTTTGTTCCTTTGTGGGCAATATCACCAATACCAATCACAAAATCAATCGGCTGATTTTGAGTAAGGGCATTGATCTGTTCCACAGCTGCGTCCATATTGGGGAATTCAGCCAGGGGCTTTGGTTCGGCGTCACCAATAATTGCTACCCGGAGGAGGGTGGTATCATTTACGGACCTGCCGGTGGTTTCACCTGTACCGGTATTGCCCTGGCTTGCTCCCGCAAAGATTAAAAAGGACAAAATTATGTATTGCATTAGTCTTGTCATATTTTTTACCATTTTAATTTTATTCAAAAGCCGGTACAATGAAATATTTTGTTAATTAATCACAATTATATCTCAAGTTCAGAGTTTTTGCTATATCTTTCCATGATATTGCTGTCAGGCTGCCATCATCATGGACCGGGTAAAAAGCACCATATGAAAAGTCCCCAAAGGCTTTTTGGGTAATGGCAATGCCATCGGTGTTCCGGGTAATTTCGCCGCCAAAACCACCAATGTATTCCATTGTTTTACGGTGGAATACCTGGAAGGTATTATTGATTTTCCCCTGGTCAACTATGATGTAATAACCGGAGCTGTCTGCCTCACATTCCCAGACCACAATGCCTTCGGGCTCATAAAGAAAGTAATGATAGGAAATGACCCGGCCGGAAAAATTACCATTCAGTTTATATATTTTCACGTTCCTGTGTTCCTCATGTTCGTCGGCAATCAGCAAACGGTCATAATCACGGTCTATAAGCAATGATTCTACTTTGTGAAGGACTCCTTTGCCTGAAGTATCACCAAATGCCTGGATATGGGTTGCATTCACCTGCTCGTTTTCTATGGTAAATGTGAACAGATGAACTCTTTGTCCCAGGCTGTCTGCCGGCGGTGTTTCTTCTGCCGGCGTTTCATAATTATCGGTAATATACAGGTTATATTTGCCTTCAAAGTGGTCAATGGTTATTCCATAGGGTTTACGCAAAAAATCCTGGCCAAAATGACCCAATGGTTTAAACTCGGGTAAAGAAAAAACTTGTATTCTGCGGTTGTCCCTTTCGACGATTACGGCATAATTGTCAATTACCGCGATCCCGTTGGGCCGGCTGAGTTCCCCGGCTTTATTCCCTGGTTTGCCGAATTGCGTAATTTTTTCTCCGGTGGCGGCGTCATAAACAATAATGACATTACCTTCTTTTGCTGTTGCAAACAGCCAGTTCTGGCCATCAGGACCATGCCATAAAGCGGGGCTGTCCACATTGTCGCTTTCATCACGCCGGGTTGTAAAGGCTTCTTTAATTGCCGTAACTTCCGGGACTATTGATTTTGACTGCTTTACCGGTGCCTGATTATTTTTCGCTGATTTTTCCTGACAAGCGGCCATCAGTAAGAATGAAACAATCAATAAAAAACCAGAATTGATCATCCTTTTTTTTATTTTTATCATAAACTAAGACCTTTCTTTTCTGTTACTATTCTGTTTCATTGTCACACGATTTATTCCTCTTATCAGCCCCGATTTACAAATCAAATTTCACACCCATTTGGAAACGGACATTATAATACTCACCCTGCATTAGCCTTGAGGAAATTCCCTGGTAGTAATATAAAGGCTGATTCAACAGGTTATTGGCTTCGGCATAAATTCTGATGCCGGGTGTAACCACATAGTTTGCATTAACATCCAGATGCAGGGCCTTATCATAATATCGATCATAAAACGCTTCTTCGCCAAATTCATCCACAAAATCAGTCGCGTAATTTAAGGAGGTTCTAAAAGTAAAACGCTTGCTGTCATAGGAGAGTGAGGCATTTACTGTATGTTCGGCTGAACCGGGAAGAGAGACATCCTCATCTTCACGGCCTTCGATCCGAAAATCAGATACACTGCTGGTAGTATAGGTATAATTGGCATAGAGGCCAAAACCCTTCCAGAAGCCGGGCAGAAAATCGAGCTGGCGCTGGGCGGCAAATTCCAATCCGAATATCTTGGCATTACCCGCATTGATGGGCTTTTCATAAGTGTCCCATGTTCTGTCCTCAAACAGATAGTCTTCGCGGGTTTCAAAGGTAATAAAGTCTTGCATGTCCTTATAAAAAATACCGGCTGACAGAATACCGATAGTTCTGAAATATTTTTCAAACATCAGGTCAAAATTCATTGAAGTTGTAGGTACCAGTTCAGGATTACCGATTGCTATCTCATTGTCAGCCCTTGTAATTTGCCTGAAAGGAACAAGGTAGAAATAGTTTGGTCTAGCCAGGGTATTGGTCCATGCAGCCCTTAAAATCGTAGTATTATTAAAATTGTATTTCATGTGAAGTCCGGGCAGGATATTTATATATGAGTCAGAGACTTTATCGGACTGAGTGGCGACGTTTTCATCGGCATCATACTGGTAGCCCTGGTATTCCAGTGCGGTATTTTCAAGCCGGACACCTGCAATCATCGATAGTTTGGGGCCAATATTCTGGTTTAACATCACATAGGCACCAAAAACATCTTCACGGGCATTAAAATTCTCCGATGTTTCTTCAATGTCTTTTTCTTCTTCAAACAATGATGAATTGGTCATGTCAAGACTACCCAGGTATTCCGCTGTGACATGAGTGCCTGTTTCGTATTCACCGGCCAAAAAGTTGTCTTTGGTATAATCTTTCAGATGGTCCAGTGAATTGGCCATAAATTCATCCTCATCAAGAGGAGAGTATTCATATTTTGTATTATCCCGTTCCTTGTCCTTACCTTTATACCGTACTCCCGCTTTCAGGCTGTTTTTATATTCATTCCCAAGCATCGGGATGGTAACATTCAACCTAAAGTTTTTATCAATATCGTCGGTAAACTGGAATTCTTCCGTCATTCCGTCAACCATATAGTCAGCGCTAAAATCCGCCGATGAAGCAGGTGTGACTGCGGAAATTTTGGGGGCGCTTTTGTCAGAAAAATCAGTAGTAAAAGTCAAATCTTCTGCCGCATATAAAATTTCCCGTTCATTGGGTCTTTCTTCCGAGGCTTTGCTGTATGAAGCGGCCCAGTCGGCCTTAATATTTCCGAATTGATGGTCACCACTCAGGGCAAAATTCATCATTCGCTGGTCTTCAAGACGGGCATTGTTTACATTATCATTGTCCCCGCCGCCCTTGAGTTCTCTTTCAATCACGCCTGTCCAGGCACCGCTGTCCTCATCATATTCAATATCTTTATAAACAGTGGCATACCGGTTTTCCCAATCATTCCGGTGATTGTAGATACTATTAAAGAAAACAGTGTGGTTGGTGCTAATTTTATAATCGAGACTGAGTGAAAGGCTTTGCCTGATCCGTTGGACAACATATTGGCGTATTTGGATTTCATTGGCATAAGCAGTGCCGTTTTTATTATTCTCATCCAGGTAATCCCATTCGGCTTCGGCATTATCACTGCCAAAATCATGATTATGGTAAGAAGCGCTGGCAATGACTCCCAGTCTGTCATTCAAAAAGCGATCGCCCAGAACAAGGGCCCCGGTATACATGGGTTTGCCGGCAAGGATATTGTACCCTGAACCCAGTGTAAAACTCATTCGCCTGTCATATGGGGCTGAGCGGGTAACAAGGTTCACGGCACCACCAATGGCATCGGCTTCCATATCCGGAGTAACCGCTTTATTGACTTCAATAGCCTGTACCATATCGGCAGGTACCAGGTCCAGCTGGATTTCACGTTCTTCGGCTTCAGCCCCTGGAATTCGCTCACCGTTTATTGTGACTGAATTATACATTGGTGATGTTCCCCTGATACTCCCGAAACGGGCTTCACCCTGGTCGTACTGTACATTGATACCGGTGATTCTTTTTAATGCGTCACCGATATTGGCATCCGGAAAACGTCCTACCTGGTCGGATGAAATAATATTAGTGATGTTACCCTTGTTCATTTGTGTGTTTAATGCTTTTGACTGGCCCTGTAACTGACCAGTCACAACCACTTCAGATAATTCAACAATACCTGCTTCCAAACTGAAATCGGCGCTGGTTGTTTTGCCCGGCTCAACTGAAACCTGTTTTTTAGCGGGTTTAAAACCAATGTACGAAACTGCCACTTCCACAGAACCCGCCGGTACGCCGGTTATGGTGTAAAAACCGTGGTTATCGGTAATAGCGCCTTTGCCAAGGGCCTCAATAACAACTGATGCACCGGGCAAGGAGAGATTGTCAGAATCTAAAACCCGGCCTTTAATTACACCGGTTTGTTGCGCTTGAACACTTATTGCTGAGATTGCAAGAAAAATTGCCAAAAGAATTTTTAACCGCTTCATAATATTCCTCTTTCTATTAAAGTTAAATGAAAATTTGGGAAAAATTACTTAATGCAGGTTAAAAACCTGTTAAGTTAGTATGAAGTCTTGATGAATTAACCTGAATAATTAATGAATTTCAAATTACATGAAATTAATAGTTTATCGAGATATGTTTTGGTACATGGATTTGAAAAATTCATAGAATATCCGGCCTTTGTCGGGAGGAAATGTATCGGTGCGAAGCGAGCATTATTTTTATGAATAAACCAGGCTAATAGAAAAAGCCTGACGACCTGGGCGATTTCTGGCAGTTTTTCAGCAAATTAATCCCCAAATCCACGATATACTATTTCTTCGCAGAATCCAGCGTTAACGGACAAGAAAATCCAAGCCAGTGTATTTGTAAACGCAATGGTATATATTCCACCAATATTAATATAATCCCTTCATTTTTAAAGTCTTAAAAAATTCTGAAAATAACCTTTTTTTGTCTGGTCTGTTTTTATATATTACAGTATAGTACGTAACAGTATAACTGTTCGGGGAGAAAGAAAAGGATTTATTATCAAGGGGAATTCATGAGGCCAGCCAAAAGCATCATCTTACAATTTTCGTTTATCATTGCTGTTGTTGGTGTTATTGCTTGTAATCAGAGCGATCTGCATGATGACTTTCTGGCGGAAAAAAGCCGGCAGAACAACCTGCTGTTTATGAATGCCTCCCAGTATGGCGTCCAGTATCCGGAAACTTTCATTCTGATGCAAAATCGCTACGGCATGCGCATCGAATATTGCGTCGATCGAAGCGACCTGCAATTATGGATTTCACCCCAGGCCTGGAAATCCCTGGATTATCGTGACCGGAATTTTTCCAACCGTGATGATCACTGCACCGTTTTCGATGATATTCATCTGTCCCATCAAAAGTTCGGTGATTTTGTTGATTGCGATTTTGATCCCTTTTACTCTGTCATAAACTATACAAATCAAAAAATCCATATGGTCAATATTTTTGATAAACCGGCGATTGTTATGTGGTTTGAAAATGAGAATGGTGTTATGGATTTCAAAGCCGGCAATGAAGATGTTGTGTTATCCAATACTGAAAAGGAATTTGTTGTTCGCCATTCCGAACGGGGAAAGAGGTTCAGGTTTGCGGCAATTCTCAGTGATGGCGCCGGCGCTTTCAGGCATCAGGTAGTCAGAGATGAAGGACGCAGTACTTACTGCCGGGCAGAGATGACGCCGGGTCAATTTATGGTGATTGCGTCAGAGCTGGAACAGGAAGATATTGATGACCTTGCTCGCAGAATTGCTAAAATGGACAAACAGCAACTCATTAAAAATAATGAAGAAAAAGTCGCTGCAGCATTGGAAACCGGAAACTTCCGGTTGAAAAACCATCCTGAAATGCAGAAACTGCTGGAGAAAAACAAGCGAATTGCGCTCTCCATGCAGGATGGCGGTTTTATGCGCTCGACAAATCAATATATTTATTATCTCTTATGGTATAGAGATGGTGGGATGAATACATCTCATCTATGTTATTCAGGTTGGCCTAAAGTAGCTGGTGATCATGTCAGAATCGCTAACATGAACCCCAACACCAGCTACGAGGAACCTGAAGGTGAATTTTTCGGACAATTAATGGCCGGACCGATCACGAAATGGGAAGAAGACGGCCTCTTTTACGCCACCTGGCCGGCCTTTGCCCACTGGACCCAAACCGGTGATAAGACCTATATTTCCGGTGAATACTTACTGAATCTGGAAAAGGCTATGGATTGGCTGGAAACCTATGTCTATGATGAAGAAAAAGGATTGTTCGGCCGCTATCACCGCTGTGAAACGCCCTTCAGCGGCAGCCG
>CAYYMT010000131.1:6968-9529 GCA_964472715.1 uncultured bacterium
CGGGCAGGAAAATATTTGGCGATGCCTTATACCATTCCGGAACTTGTAGATCAGGAGGACGGCGATCCCTTTCATGATGTGCGGCCGCTGGTTTACTCAATCGCGCCATGGATATCGGCGGTGACGAATTTCGGATTGCACCGCATGCCTTTTGGGATTGCGTTAAGGGGAACACAATACCTGGAAAATCTGGATAATTACAGTTATAAAAATGCCCTGCTGGATGTGGATTACACCGGCGATGGCGAGATTGATGAAATAACAATCAACGGACAAAAACTGGTACATTCTTACCAGATACCCGATGATATTTTAGAAAAAGGCGAAAATGCTGTCAAAGTCACAATGTCCTCAAATCCGGCATCACAGAATATTCTCGCTGCGTCAACAGTACAATTAAATCGTATTATTGAAAATAAAACCAAGGTTCGATTCAATATTAACGCCTATGGACAAAACTTATTGTCTTTCCTGAATTTGACTAAACCATTGGAAATTCAGGATGCAAAGGGCGATAAAGTGGAATTCGAAAGTCAGCAAGTTGGTCAATTAACAACAATTGAATTTCACGGACAAGGAAACTATCAATTGGTATTATAAAAAATTAAGTGAGGGAGAAGGAGTGATAAAACTAATGATAACCATAATGATTTGTTTATTATTTATCATTGGATGTGATGGCATTTTGAATTCCGAGGATAAACGAGATATATTTGTTGTAAAAAAAATCGGTAACTCAGATATAAAATCAGACACAATCAAGGAATTATTTAAAAATAGACTTTATCCCGTCAAATTTACCTTTACAAATATCGAAAACCATAACTACCAGGGAGAAGTAAAGTTTGATTCAGTTGGTACATTTAAAATTAGAAATGCAACCTTATCAAATTCATTTTCTACAGAAGTCGGAGAGTATTATATAGAAAAAGGTATAAGGTATGTTGTATTTAATGGAGTACATATCAGTAATGATACCTTAAGACTAGGTTTTTATTATGCTGGACCTTTTGCACCATC
Organism: uncultured bacterium; assembly: GCA_964472715.1. Classification (GTDB taxonomy): domain Bacteria; phylum Fidelibacterota; class UBA2242; order UBA2242; family JAFGTP01; genus JAFGTP01. The sequence continues at coordinate 7,989 of CAYYMT010000131.1, forward strand.
TATGATGCCGTATTCACTAACTGCAGTAAAGAAATAATAGGAGTATAAAGAATGAAAATGTTAAGAGTAATCCTTGGAATTATTTTTTTGACCACTGCTACTTTAGGCTTGTGCCGGTCGAAAAATATTTATGTGTGGGCAAAAATGCCGAAAGAAATGAAAGCATCAGTCACAAATCATCCGAAACCGGTGAACCCGAATGCAACAAAAGAAGCGGGAAAACTTCTGGATTTTTTATATGAAATAGAAAGTGAATATATTCTTTCGGGTCATCATAACTATTTTGATCGAAAAACTATTTTTTCTGAACAGGTGAAAGAAATGACCGGAAAATATCCGGTGGTGATCGGTTCTGATTTTGGCTTTCATTTCAAAGATAATGACCACAGAAAGGCCCGCCAGCAAATGGTAGAGGGGGTTATTGAAAATTATAAAAAAGGCCATATCATTACCCTGATGTGGCATAGCGCGCCGCCGGAATTTGGACATACCAGTACCGGGAAAGACATCTGGATCTGGCAGCCGGGAAAATCAGAAGGCTACTGGCAGGAATTGACCACACCGGGGTCTGAATTGAATGATCAATGGAACGAACAAATGGATGAGATTGCCCGCTATATGAAACAATTACAGGATGAAAATATTCCCGTGCTCTGGCGGCCTTACCATGAAATGAATGGTATCTGGTTCTGGTGGTGCAATAAACAGGGACCGGACGGATTTCAAAAATTATGGAAAATGATGTATGACCGCTTTGTCAACCACCATCAGTTGAATAATCTGATCTGGGTCTGGAATCCAAACGCGCCGCGGGATAAAGTAAATGACGAAGCCTATGCTTATGACTTATTTTATCCCGGTAATGAATATGTCGACGTACTGGCTGCTGATGTTTATCACAATGATTACAAGCAGAGTCATCACGATGATATAATGGAACTGGGCAAAGGAAAAGTGATTGCCCTGGGTGAAGTGGGCAAAATGCCGTCACCGGAAATTCTGGAGCAGCAACCAAACTGGACCTGGTTCATGGGCTGGGCCAACTGGCTGACCAAAGCCAATGAGCCGGAAGATGTCAAGGCGCTGTACAATTCACCCCGGGTCATTACACTGGACGAAATTAAACGCAACAAAGACGGTAGTTACTCCATAACTATCGAATAGAATTTTAGAAAGGAATATGACGTGGAAAAATTAGCCATCAAAGAAAAAATCGGTTTTAGTATTGGGGAATACGCCGGTAGTGTGGTCTGGCAGACCCTGATGTTCTTTCTGCCGATATTTTACACCGATACGTTTGGGCTTTCAGCAGCGGCGGTATCGACAATGTTTTTGGTTGTCAGGCTTTTTGACGCCATTAATGACCCGATCATGGGTGTAATTGCAGACCGGACAGAAACCAAATGGGGAAAATTTCGCCCTTACTTGCTCTGGATGGCGGTGCCTTACGGATTAGGGACTGTTTTGATGTTTATTACACCCAACTTCAGCGAGCTTGGAAAATTGATTTGGGCTTATGGTACTTATGGATTGATGATGGT
>CAYYMT010000132.1:0-9496 GCA_964472715.1 uncultured bacterium
AGTAAGCTTTGAAATAATCATTTGGAGATAAAATTCAATATTTGTTGGAAAATTATCCTCTCGAAGAAATATTACATTCTATATTAAAACAGGAAATTTAGTTAATTTTCCGGTTCCACCAGGTATCCTTTGGTCAGCAGATCACCAATTAAGAAGGGTAGATAAGCCAGGGAAAACATGAAAATGGCCATGAATTCCAGGGGAATAATATAGAGCGGCCAGGGCCCGAAAAAATCCAGAATCGATGAGGTTTCCGGTTTATGGGCCAGAAACATATAGTTGGAGCCCAGGATAAAATTTAAAACCCCCACAAAAAATGCAAAGACATTAGTGAGCACGAAGGCGCGGTAAATGGATTTGAAGCGGGGCCGAAAGTTCATAATAAACGTTGCGAAAATTATGGAACCGAAAAAGAGACCGTGGGAGATAAAAAATTGGAAATACCGGTAGTGGGGAAACCCGAATTCCGACAAGTTTGGTTGCAGCATCGCCTGAAAAGCTCCCGCAGTACCCCAAAAATATAAGAATTCATATAATTTGCGGTCTTTTTTATAAAGCATCAGGGCTGACAACAAAATTCCCATTCCGCATAAATGTAAAGGAAGGGAGGTCGCTACTTGCCATCTGCCATGATAGAGCCGCCAGATAGAAAGTGTGGCTTCCTGAACAAGAAGGGCGGTGGCAAGGAAATATCGGGTGAATTCATTTAGTTTTTGCGACTGAATACGTTTCAGGAAAAAGATCAGAAAAAAGGTCAGCAGAAAGACACTGAACAGGCCGTAATAGTGTTGGGTTGAAAAAATACGGAATTCATGTCCGCTTAGATGCCCGGCAAAAAAATCTTTCATTAACGCCCCTTGATTTTTAGAAATCTAAAAATAATTAATTATTTTGCAAATATTTTTTTCCAACATACCGCAGATCATTTAAAATATCCTCGCGTGCCAGATCAAATTCCCATAAAGAATTATTATAATGATCTTTTTGGTAACTTTTGTTGGATTGCATCTTTAGATTCAGGCCTGTAAATCTTTCTAATTCCTTTTTGATGTGCTTGTCTTTACTAATTAAATTTTTAAAAGGGACAACCAGAAGATTCTCTTTTGGAATTATTTCTTTAATATCCTCAAAATAGTCATAAAATCTTTTGCTCCAGCGATATTTGGCTTTGAAATATTGTTGCTGTTCATTCCTGGTCAACAGGTCATCAATAAATTTTTTATGAAAAGATAGAAAAGATTGGATGGATTTTTCCGGTTCCCGCACCAGGTAAATAATTTTTGCATCGGGAAAGGTTTTCAGGATTGATAGTATGCGAAAAACACCGGGATTACATTTTGCAACAAAAGTATGTTTTCCGGTTTTGTAGAGCAGCCGCTTAATCGCGTTATGATAAAATGTGATCGAACTTTTCTCATTTCTGTGGTCATTCCATCCCATTCTGAAGCCGTAATGTGAATATTTATCATCGATCAGCAGCCATGGACAAAACAGGGTCAGAATTTCTGTATCCAGATGGTGCAGAAAAATGCCTTCATCTTCTTCGGTTTCATCGATCATGATTTTATGGCCTTTTTCGCCCGATTGAATTTGACGTAACTTAAATAGTTGCAGAATTTTCAGAAGCGGATAAAAGAGTTTTTGCTGAATAATGGAGGGAAAAATGATTTCCCACGTATTAAAGGTGCAGGTCCGGTTTGATGTGGCCAGGATTTTTTGCAAAGTACTGGTGCCGCTTCTGGGATGGCCCATGATAAAAATGGGGTCCTTAATAATGGTTTCATGACATTTTTTGAGGAAAAAATTATCCAGTTTCATAAATAGTAGGTTAAACAGATAAAGAGGCGGAATGAAAATAGTCCAAATTAAAAATCTGAGAAAACGCCGGTTTTTTAAAAAAAGCCAGGCGATGATGCGGTATCGTTTAAAAATTTTCTTTAACATAATATCTGTTTTTAACCTAAAAATTGTAGAGATTTATTTCAAATCAATAAAGTTTAAATATCGTGTAAATAATAGCTTTGATTTCTGATAATTTCCATTTATTGATTAATGGAAGATTGATTTTGGAATTACCAAAAATATCTCTAATATTGATAAAGCAGACATTTAAATGGGAGGAATGGATGGAGCAAAAAATCAGCCTGGTATTAATTGTGATAATGTTGTTTTTATCCTGTGGACAGAAATCATCAAGAAGTGATAAAACACTCCTGATCCGCTGTGATGATATCGGAATGTGCCACGCTGTTAATATGGCGGCGGAAAAATTAATTAGCAGGAAAATCCCTTTTTCTGCATCGGTGATGGTTTGCTGCCCCTGGTTTGAGGAGGCGGTAGAGATTTTAAAGGAAACTCCCAAAGTCTCCGTCGGTGTCCATTTGACTTTAAATTCGGAATGGAAAAATTACAAATGGGGGCCTGTGCTGGGCATGGCTGAAGTGCCAAGTCTGGTGGATGAAAAGGGTTACTTCTTTCCCTCCCGAAAAAGTCTCTTTGATAATGACCCTAATCCACAGGAAGTAAAAAAAGAACTGGAAGCGCAAATTCAGCGGGCTTTGAACAGCGGATTGAAAATTGATTACCTGGATTACCATATGGGCACAGCGGTCAGCACGCCGGAATTGAAAAAAATTGTGGAAGAGTTGGCTGACAAGTATGAACTGGGTATTTCGCGTTGGTTTGGTGAAGTTGATTTACCGGGAGTTTACAATGTCGGGCCGTCGGAAAAATTGGATACATTAGTGACGCAACTATCAGAAATCGAATCCAACGCTATCAATTTACTGGTCTGTCATATCGGCGAGACTACTCCGGAAATGAATGCCATGGAAGACATGAACAGCTTTGGCCTGGAAAATATGAGTCGTCACCGCAAGGCTGAGGTTGAGGCCCTGATCGCGGCAAAATTTATGTCAGCCATTGACAATAATAATATCGAATTGATCACATATCGCGATATAATTAAAGATAAAGGATTAAAAGGCATGTCTCCTCCAGAGGAATATGCTTATTAATTTAACCAACAGAAAGGACATTCATAATGGATGAAGAAAGAGTATATGATGAAATTAAGTTATCCGAATATTATGGAGAACTTACCGGGCTTTTTAGAAGAGCTGATGAGGTGGATCCGGAATACGATTACCTCTATATGATTTCCGTTGATTCGGAAATTCTCAATCCCAAACTTGATAAGTTTGAAAAGGTCATCAAAGAGTTAAGTCAGAAATATGATATCGACGGTAACATCGATGGCCTCTATTTTGAGCCTGCCTATGGGATTGTTTTTGACAATCTGGAAATTCACTTTGATCAAGAAGACGAACAGGTGGCTGTTGAATTTGCCGAAGAATTTTTCGACGCTATTAAATAATCCTATTGAAGCGGCAGCCAGGCAGGTTGTCGCTTCATTATAACTGTATTTTTTGATTTACAGCACTAAAAAATGTAAAATTCTTAATGTCAATTATTTATTTCTTTTATGGTAATTTCTGGAATGCCGGAAATAAAGAGTTACCTGTCAATTTTAAGACTTAATGTATTTCATATAATCCCGAAGGGATTAAACAATAATAACCGTGGGTGTCAACCCACGGAAAAAAACAATCATCATTAAAACTCTGAAAGAGTTTAACAGGTTATAAAAAAATGAAGAAACTTTTTATCCGTAATAATTGAATAAAAACAAGTGAGTGAATATAAAAACAGAGGATAGAAATAAAAAAAGGCTGAATCAATCAGCCTTTAAAGATATAAAAATTTCAAAAAGGAAATTAACTCATTTTGGCAACAAATTTGTGCAGTCTTGATTTTTTGTTTGCCGCATTATTTTTATGGATGATTCCTTTACGGGTTACGCGATCAATAACGGAGACAGCAGTCTTCAGCAATTCCTGGGCGTCATCTTTATTTTCGGCATTTTTAACTTTGCTGATGCTGGTTCTCATTAATGATTTATAATGTCTGTTTCTTAATCGGGCTTTTTCTGCCTGACGAATTCTCTTCTGGACAGATTTGTTTCTACTCATTTATTTCCTTTCGTTTATTCTATTTTTAATATATTTAAAAGCGTGCAAAATTTATCATTTTATATATGGAATATCAAACAAAAATATAGAAAAAAATGATAAAATATTTAATCAAACAAAATCTTTCTTTATAAATAATCGCAAAAAATCTATCATGGTAAAAATTTATCTGTTAATTTTAACACACTTTTTATATCTTTTGGGGTTTAATTTGTTGCTTAAATTATAATTAACAAATCTATAGGGATGATCAAATGGAAAAACAAATAATAAAAAATGTTCCGTTGTTCTCATCTATTCCCGAGGAACAATTGGAAAAGATATCAAAATGTCTCATTGAAAAAAAATATAATAAAGAAGCCATGATCGTCATGGAAGATGAAACCGGTGACTCTCTTTTTATCATCGCCGAAGGCCGGGTGAAAATTACCCGGTACAGTGACGATGGGGATGAGGTGATCCTGACAATTCTGGGGGAAGATGATTTCTTTGGGGAAATGTCCCTGATCGATGGTGAAGCACGCTCGGCTAATGTTGTTGCCCTGGAGCGGACAAAGGTCTATGTTTTGACCCGGCACGATCTCTTTAACCTGATTGAAAAAAATCCGTCGATTGCCATTGCAATGCTGGAAGAAATGGCGACCAGGTTAAGAAAATCCGATAAATATATCAAAGGCTTGTCCTTAAATGATGCGGAAACCAGAGTGGGTATGACGCTTTATAATCTTTCTGAGCAGATGGGAACCATCAAAAGCGGGGAAGTGACGATTGAAAAAATGCCTTTTCAGCAGGATATCGCTAATATGTCCGGTACGACCCGTGAAACTGTCAGCCGCATGCTAAAATTGCTGGAAGACAAAAAAATTATCGAAAAACAGGGACGGAAAGTCGTGATAAAGGATTATACCCAATTTGTAAAAAAATTCGGATAATTAATGATATTAAATATTTTTAACCAATTTTTGCAGTTATTCGGGCAGCATGTTGTGTTCAGTGTCGGCATTCTCTTGTTCGTTGGTTATTTTGCCGGCCAATTAGCTGAAAAGATAAACCTGCCCTCCATCACCGGTTTTATTATTACCGGCTTGATTTTAGGGGATGGATTGCTGGGAGTGGTAAGTCATGATATGGCCCACAGCCTCACCAGTGTCACGGAAATCGCCCTGGGTTTAATTGCTCTCACGATCGGGGGCGAATTTAGTGTTACAAAAATTAAGAAGTTCGGGTCTCATGTATTTATCTTAACTCTGGTTCAGGCTTTTTTGACATTTATTCTGGTAACGATTGCCATGTATTTGATAGGAATGAGGATTGAATATTCCCTCCTGCTCGGTGTTGTGGCAACAGCTACTGCTCCTGCCGCTACAGTGATTGTTATCCGGCAGTTAAGGGCAAGAGGGGAGTTCGTTGACCACCTATACGGCATTGTTGCCTTTGATGATGCTGTTTGTGTGATATTATTCAGTGTGGTTTTTGCCATCGTATCGCCATTAATAGCTGATACCACTTTAAATGCCGGTCATTCCGGAATGCTGGCCGGGATATTTCATGCTTTTGGAGAAATCGGACTGTCAATTTTAGTGGGCGCTGTCAGCGGGTTCACCCTAAATTTTCTGGTGAGAAAAAAATATAAATTAAATGAAGTTTTGATCATCTCGCTGGGCATAATATTTTTAAACATTTCCATCGCCATTGTTTTAAAACTTTCATTATTAATTGCCAATATGGTTTTGGGTGCGGTATTAATTAACCTTTCTCCTAAAAACCACAAAATATTCCGTGTAATAGAACCAATGACACCGCCGGTATTTGCCCTGTTTTTTGTAATCGCTGGTACAGAATTGAATATCTCGGTATTCACCCAGGGAATTGTTATTGTTTATGGGCTGGTTTATACATTAAGCCGGTTTGTCGGTAAATATTTTGGAATTTATTTTGGGTCTTATATAACCAAAAGCAGTAAAAATATTCAAAAATATCTCGGATTATGTCTGGTTCCCCAGGCCGGTGTCGCAATTGGTTTGGTTTTATTGGTTCAGGCTTCCCCGGTTTTACAAGCAGCCCCGGCGGTAATTCAGGAAAAATTAGTCCTGCTTGTGAATATTATTTTGTTTAGTGTGTTTATCAATGAATTAATCGGCCCCGGAATGTCAAAGTATGCGATTGTCAAGGGTGTGGATTTATAAACAACAGGTTATCTTATGAAACTATATAGTATTATAAAAAAGAAATCCTGCGATGCAAACTTTACTGCAAAAAACAAGCAGGAGAGTTTAAAAAAGATAGCGAAATTAATGTCCAAATCCGTAAAGGAAATTGGCTATCAGCAAATTTATGACGCCCTGATGGCGCGGGAAAAAACCGGCTCTACGGGATTTGAAGGCGGTGTGGCCATTCCCCATGCGAAAATTCCCCAACTAGCAGACTTTTCTGTCGCTATTATTGTCAGTAAAAAAGGGGTTAATTTTGAAAGCGCAGACAAACGGAAATCCAATCTCTTTTTTGTGATTGTCGGGCCTGATGACCGGCCACGGGAGCATTTGCAGATCCTGGCGCAGATATCCCGGCTTTCCCGAAACAGAAATGCGCAAAAAGAATTGTTGTCCGCCAAAAGCAGTGACGCATTGGTGGAATCATTTTACCGGTACACCACCGAAAGTATAGAGGTGGCTCCGGAAAAGGAAAATCTCAAATTATTCTTAATGGTATTAAATGAACTGAGGTTTTTTGACGATATTCTGGAGATTTTTATCAGCAAAGGGATATCGGGAGTCAATGTAATTGATTCGTCCGGGGCCAAGGACCAGTTGTCGGACATTCCGCTTTTTGCTGATTTTATGAATTTTCTGGGGGAACGTTCAGACAGCCGCAAAACGATCATGGCGCTCTTACCGGAATCTGAAATCAAAGATATTACCATGAGTATCGAAGAAGTGATGGGGGACCTTAATAAACATTCCGGCGCCCTTATCATGGCCCTGGATGTTCCGTATATTAAAGGTACTATGGTGGCTTAACTCACAGCGCCGCCAATTATTGCGCCCACCAGCAGTGGTCCGACATTCATAACGGACAGCACATAAATGCCGGATCCCGCCAGAAATGCGAACAGGGGAATCGCGTAAACAGCGCCACTAAACAAAATCAGAAATATGGCCGTTAATATGGCCGGTAAAAATACGGCCAGAATCGCATCGAATACACCACCGGCTTTTTTACCACCGGCAAACCCGGCAATCAAGGGCCCGATAACCGGCAACCAGAATAATAACAGTGAAACGATGATCATGATAACCATTGCGCCAAAAACACTATGTCTTTCTCTTGCCATGAATTTCCTCCTTTGTTTTATCGAATTTAATTTTTCCGAATCATTTTCCAAAAAACTATTATGAATCTTTTGTGATTGTAATTATTTTTATCTGTTTGGTTAATGTAAAAATGGGGGTAAGATGAAAAAAATAATTACCATGACTTTCCTGTTAACAATTTCTTTTTTAATGGCGGAAGATCTACAGTTTGATGACTTCTTCATGAAAAAGAGTATGCGCATCGATTTTTATCAGACAGGGAATGCCACTGAAACGATTATCTCCATTGACCAGTTTCGGGAAGAGCCTGTTTGGGCCGGCAGTACTGTGAATCTTATTGACAATCTCGAACTGGGTGAACATTGCGTGAAAGTATATGATGAAAGTTCCGGTAAATTGATTTTTTCCAGAGGATTTAATTCTATATTTTCCGAATATGTAACAACCCGACCGGCATTAGAAGGGGAATTTAAGACCTATCACAACACTGTTTTGATTCCCTATCCAAAAAATAATGTTGATGTAAAGTTTTTTACAAAAAACAGGGATAATCATTGGGTGGAGGAGTTTGCTACGACCATAGATCCTGATTCGAGATTTATAAATCATGATCCGCCAAAATACAATTTCGCTGTAAAAACCTATCTGGATAATGGCGATCCCACCAAAAAAGTTGATATTCTGATCCTGCCGGAAGGATATACCAAAGATGAAATGACCATTTTTCGCAAAGATATCAAAAAAATGTTAAAGGTCCTTTTTGATACTGAGCCTTTCAAATCCGAGCAGGATAAATTTAATGTTCGAAGCATTGAAACACCCTCTGTGGAATCCGGTGTTGATGATCCCCGAACCGGAAAATTTGTTAATACAGTTTATGATCTGACCTACAACACCCTGGATATTGACCGCTATGTTCAGGGTTGTAATAATAGGGTTATGCGGGATGTGGCGGCACTGGCTCCCTATGACCAGATTTATTTCATCATGAACAGTGATAAATACGGTGGCGGTGGAATTTACAATTTCTGTTCAATTTGTTATTCACCGTCTCAGCAAAAAGACCCGGAATGGTGGCCCGCCTACGCCTTTGTTCATGAATTCGGACATAGCTTCGCCGGACTGGCCGATGAATATTATTCTTCCGAGGTATCTTACAATGACATGTACCCGGTGGATGTGGAACCCTGGGAATTTAATATTACCACAGCCACGAAACGGGAACTTGTCAAGTGGCGGAAACTGATCGATCTGAATACGGAAATACCAACTGACTGGGGGAAGGAGGAATATGAATCCATTCCCCGCAGCGATACAAAAGCCAAATATGATTTTGTCAGAGCCCACAAAAACTGGGGGAAAATCGGTGTTTATGAAGGGGCCGGCTATTCCAGCGAGGGAGTTTACCGGCCTTATATGGATTGCCGCATGTTCTCCAAGAGCCTGGCGCCCTTTTGCCCGGTCTGTGAGGCTGGATTACGAAAAGTAATAAAATATTATACAGAGTAATTTAACCGAAGGAAAATGTATGTTTATGAATACTATAAAAATATTCCTATTTGGTTTGTTTCTGACCTGTTTTTTGGTTGCGGAAACGGATCAGGAGAAATCCACTTTGATCAAAACCGGAGATATGGCACCGTCATTTCATTTTACAACTCTTGACGGCCGGAATCACAGTTCGGAAAGTTTACAGGGGAAAGTCGTGCTGATCAATTTTTTCGCCACCTGGTGCGGTCCCTGTAACGCTGAAATTCCTCATCTCAATGAAGCGGTCTTCAAAAAAATAAATGATAATGACTTTTTTATGGTGGGAATCGGCCGGGAACACGTGGCGGATACGCTCATAACATTCGTGGCTAAAAAAGATATTCTGTATCCGGTTGCGCCTGACCCGGAACGGGAAATCTATGGAATGTTTGCCGAGCGGTATATTCCCCGCAATTTTGTTATCGGTAAGGATGGCAAAGTGATCTATGAATGTGTGGGATTTGATCAGAAAGAGTTTGATAAGATGATTGAGGTGATTCGGGAAGAGTTGGAGTGATTTTAACCACGAAACAAACTAAATAAACGAAAAATGTAATGAAGCCAAAAGTGTGACTCTTTTGGCTTCATAATTTTGGTTCAATATTGATTGTAATGGGTAGATTA
>CAYYMT010000133.1:0-9454 GCA_964472715.1 uncultured bacterium
TTAATTAAATGTAAAATGTAATTATTTATATTCTCAGTTGTTATCTCTTTTATATTTACATTTTTAAAATAATTACAAAAATCTTGAAAATACCCACAATATGTTTTTATGGTATTTTCACTATATCTTTTTTGAATCAACAAATCTTTATATTTTTTTACAGCTTTTTCCATATGAATCTTTTATTATGTATAACATAGTATTGACCGACAAAATCCCTCCCAAAAAAGTAGTTCCATAGACAAACTTTTTGTTCTATAGAGCAACTGTTGTTCCATAGAGAAACTTTTTTGGGCTATAATTTGTATTGTTTTAACCATTAATGATTCTATCCTCTAGTCCTAATGAAATTACTTCTCTGTAGGGTAATTCCCAATATTTTTTTGCTTTATTCCACAATACCTTTCTCATTGCTCCGCCACGTCAGTCCCATCTATCGACTGACTAATGGCAAAGATACAAAAACAATTTTAGTGATTAAACCCGATGCAACAATGATAATATAAATCATGTACCTCAAGTAATCTATTTTATCCATATCACTATATCAAGATAAATTTGAATCCAATATAAAAGGTGATGGGAACATGGGAACCGGGACAGTTGATGGGAACATTGGTTATTGACGGGTAAAATATATCAAAATGTGAACAAATTTACAGGGTATGTTCCCATCACTGAATTTTGAATTGATTTGATAATTTGCCATTTCTCGTCGTGAAAACCCTTGAGCCACAAAGCGGATTCGAACCGCTGACCTACAGTTTACGAAACTGTTGCTCTACCACCTGAGCTATTGTGGCGACTCAAGTCTAAAAATAATTAAATTTTGTGTAAAAAGTAACTTTTTTTGCTGGCATGTAACTAATAAATTAGAAAAAACAATAAACGAACAGGAACGTTCATAAAGACAGGAGAAAAGATGAGTGAAAATATTTTGGATGTAGCAATTATCGGCGGCGGCGCGGCCGGTTACACCTCAGCGATTTACACCTCCCGCGAAAGACTGAAAACCGTGGTATTTGAAAAAGAGATGTCAGGGGGAACCACAGCCATTACTGATATCGTGGAAAATTATCCCGGATTTCCTGAAGGTATAACCGGGGCGGAACTGATGGAAAATTTTAAAAAGCAGGCGCAGAAATTCGGAACTGAGTTTGAAGAATTTACACCCATTAATAAAATCGAAAAAGAAGGTAAGTTGTTCAGACTGACTTCCGATGACGAGAGTTTTCTTGCCAGAACCGTGATTGTAGCTACCGGCGGCACTCCCCGTAAACTCGGCCTGGAACAGGAAAAGAAACTCTATGGCCGCGGCATATCCTATTGCGCCACCTGTGACGGCCCTTTTTTCAAGGATAAAAATATTGCGGTCATCGGCGGCGGCGACGCGGCGGTACAGGAAGCGATTTACCTGACTAAATTCGCTAAAAAAGTAACGGTCATTCATCGTCGCGATAAATTGCGCGCCACCAAGGACCTGCAGAAAAAAGCCTTTGCCAATGAAAAAATTGACTTTATCTGGGACTCGGTAGTGGAAGATATTACCGGCGACATAACAATCGAAAGTTTGAAACTAAAAAACAAAAAAACCGGCGAAATCAGTGATGTGCCCTTTGAAGGTATGTTTATTTTTATTGGCTGGATCCCCAATACCGATTTTGTCAAAGACTGCCTGAAATTAAATGACGAGGGATACATTGTCACCGATGATGATATGAACACTTCTGTCAAAGGAATTTTGGCGGCCGGTGATGTGCGGGCGAAAAGTTATCGCCAGGTATCGACAGCTGTTGGCGAAGGCACTACTGCCGCGCTCACAGCTTCGGAATTCGTTGGCGATTACCATGGTGATGTGGAAAGCCCGGCGTAAATAATTCGATTTAGCATATCTGTGGAATTAAAAAACTGCTTTTAAATAAGCAGTTTTTTTTTATATCCAATTATCGTAATTTAACCCGCTGTTTGACTACTTTTTAACAGGAGGGAAGAGATGAGAATAAAAGTATTTGCTGTGGGAGGCACAATCGACAAGGTCTATTTTGACGCCAAGTCTGAATTTCAGGTTGGAGAGCCGCAGATTCAGGAGGTCTTTGATGTTGCTAATGTTTCTTTTGATTACGAACTGGAGGCTCTGATTGCCAAGGACAGTCTGGATATGACTGATGAAGACCGTCAGATTATCCATGACAGGGTGTCTGAAGCAGATGAAGAACTGATCCTGATCACCCATGGCACGGATACCATGGTGGACACCGCCCGCTATCTGAATGATGTCGGGGGTAAAACCATTGTCCTCACCGGGGCCATGCAGCCGGCGCGTATGAAAACCAGCGACGCGGTATTCAATATCGGCTCGGCGGTGGGCGCTTTGCAGGCTCTGCCGGAAGGAACTTATGTGGCTATGAATGGCATTATTTTCAAACCGGAAAATGTCCGGAAAAATGTCAAAGCGGGAAAATTTGAAAGCCTTGGAAAGAAAAAACAGTAATCCCGGGTTATTTGTATATAATTTGGAAATATATTAGTTTTTCGAAGTAACAAAAAAGGGGTGGAACTATTGCGGGTTCATTAAAATTAAAGGGAAAAGTCGCGGAGATCGCCCGAAAAATGTTGCGGGACACCGCCAATATTTTGGATAAGTGCAATATCGATTATGTACTGGAAGCCGGTACGCTGCTGGGGATTGTCCGGGAAAACCGGTTGCTGCCCTGGGACAATGATGTTGATATTACCATCACCAAAGAATTTCAGGAAAGATTACTCAAAAATCGCTGGCGCTTCTGGCTGAAAGGCTATCGCACCCGCGTTAAATATTACAAAAAAGATACGGGCCCTTTTAAAAAAGGAGAAGTCCGTATGATGAAATTACAAAAGATCGTTCCTTTCAAAAAGCTCAACCTGGTTGACATATTCATAAAAAAATTAATTGATGACCAGTATTACTGGACAATTTCACCGAAAAATCCGGTGTTGAAATCGGTGCCGCGTAATTATTACGAAGAATTCACCAGAATTGCCTTTGACGGGTACAATTACATGGCGCCGGCGGATTACAAAGATTTTCTGACCTATTGCTACGGGGACTGGTCAGTGGTGGTGAAAGACTGGAATTTTCGCACCGGTGATAATTGTGTACGAGAGGAATTGGATTAAGCAGAAATTGGGAACATGAAAAAATTATACTATTACGCCAATAATATTTACCAGTTTTCCTATGCCTTGCCGGTATATGATAAACTGGGAGGCACTTTTATTGTTTTGGGCAAAAGGGAACTGGGGCAATTCAAACTCTATTTACGCAACCGCGCCCGTTTTGGTGAAAAAAATTTTTGGAAAACACCCGCGGTAAAGATCGTCCCGCGGCGGGAGGTGAATAAACTGGAAGGGATTGTCTTTTATCTCTCCAATTCGATTATTACCTATCAGGACTATTCAAAATCTGTTACCCTTTTTCATGAGCATGGCACTTCGGACAAACTCTATGGCGGCGGCCGGCCCAGTGCGAAACGGAAATTGAATTCCTATGATTATATCCTCCTGTCCGGTGATAAAAATAAACACCGGCTGGAAGAGATCGGCCTGAAAATTCCTGAGGAAAAATTGGTGAAAATCGGTGGATTACGCTTTGATCAATACCTGAATGGTTCCATTAACAAAGAACAGGAAATGAACCGTCTGGGCATCAAAGACCGGCGCCGGAAAAACATCCTCTACGCTCCCACCTGGTCCTTTGGCAATGGCACCTTTAAAAAATACGCCATGAAATTCGCCAAAGAAATTACAAAGAAATATAATCTGATCATCCGGCCTCACTATCATGACAGGGTTCACGGGACTTATGTGAAATTCATATCAAAACTTCAGGGCATCAAACACCTTTATCTCTCACAATCAGCCAACCTGATCAAAAGTGATACTTTGCAGGATTTCATTGTCTCCGACCTGCTGATCAGTGATATCAGTTCCGTGGTCTATGAATATCTGATCACCCGGAATCCGGTTATTATCGCACAGAATGATTTTAAATTGCGCCACAACATGCCGGAAGAATACAACATCATGAACTCGGTAGATATCTATTCCGGTAAAGAAAATATTCTGGAAATGATCGATGAAAACCTGAAATCTCAAAAATACAGGGATGATTATGACAGATTATTGCATAATTGTTTCTACAATGTGGATGAGGGCTGTGTTGATAAAGCCGTGGAATTTATCAGAAATTTACAACAGGAATAAGTAATGCGCGCACTGGAAGATTTTCTCAAAAGTTTTACATTGAATCCAATAATCCGGTTTTTGGGACGACGTAAGGAACGGAAATATTTTTCCGGTGATCCCATCGTAATTTTGGCGGCGCCGCGCTCAGGGACAACACTGCTCTTGTCGATTCTGGACTCCTTCCCAACGATTTATTCGATTCCGGAACAGACCTATGGCCTGGCGCGCTGGAAAAAGAAAAAGGGGAAATGGTATCCCAACCGGATCGACCGCATTTACCGGGAACTATTAAAACGGAATATTCCCGATACCGTGACCCGCTGGTGTGAAAAAACCCCACGGCATATCAAGCACATCGACAAAATTCTTGATTATTATCCCAATATGAAGGCTTTACACATTGTGCGGGACGGTCGTGATGTGGTGACATCCAAACATCCTAAACACCGGCCTGATGAATACTGGGTTTCTATCCAACGGTGGGTAACGGATGTTTCTCTTGGTTTGAAATATGCGGACCATCCCCGTGTATTAACGCTGAAATATGAAGATTTGATATACAATTATGATCAGGAGATTAAACGGATCACGGAATTTCTGGGTGAAAAATTTGTCCCCAAAAAAGAAGAATGGATGAAATTAACCTCCCTGAAAAAGAGCAAACACTGGAAAAAACCGGTTCAGAATCTCCATTCCAATTCCATTGGCCGCTGGAAAAAACCGGAACACGCCGGCCGGGTAAAGGAACTGATGAATAATCCCGCGGCAGTGAAATTGCTAAAGAAATTAAATTATATAGAATAAGACGAGGTAAGAACATGAGTAAAACCGCAATCGTATTGGCCGCCGGCCGCGGACGCCGGTTAAAGGAACTGACGGAAGATCAACCCAAACCCATGGTGACCGTGCATGGAAAAAGCATCATCAGCAACCTGGTGGAAAACTTGATCACAGCCGGGTTTGACCGCATTGTCATGCTGGTGGGATACAAAGCCAAAATGATGCAGGACCATCTCACTCCTTACGCTGATAAGGTTGATCTGGTTTTCATCGAAAATGACATCTATGCCACGACCAATAATATTTATACCCTCTGGCTGGCAAAGGATTATTTACAAGCTGGTTTTTATCTTTTTGAAGCCGATATATTCTGCGATGACTCGCTTCTTAAAAATCTTGCTGAATCTGAAGATGAAAATGTGATCGTGGCAGATAAATTTACCGACCAGATGGACGGAACAGTGATCACCTTTGATCCCGGAACAATGAAAGTCAAAGGAATGTATCTTGGAAAAGACCAGGGCCGGGATTTTGATTATTCCAACGCCTACAAAACCGTCAATTTTTATAAACTGGGAAAAGAATACGTTACAGAGTTTTTTCTCCCCCGCCTGAAACATCACATTGATTGCAAAAATGTGGACGCCTACTACGAATTGATTATTCACGAAGCGCTTCAACACAATTATTCCTTTACCTGCCTGCCAACCGGCGATGCAAAGTGGTGGGAAATTGATAATGAGGAAGACTTGCGTATTGCCCGGGATTTATTTAGCCTCAGTTCGATTTAAAGATTTTATGTAACCTAAGTATTTTATTCCCTTTACACACTCCATTCCCTGTTGCCGGTTCAAAATAACCGTAACCGGGATTCCCATTAGTAATGATCATCGATAATAGCGGTGGTTCTTTCATAAATTACCTGGGAGAAATTGTCCTGCGATTCATAATAGCAGTTTGTATAAATCACCATGTAGATATCATTCCTGGCGAACATTTGGACCTGGTAACCAAGTACGGAACCATTATGTCCGACAGCGCCATCGGCAGCCAGAATTCCCAGGCCGTACTTTGCTTCCTGGCTCTCTTCGCCTATGTCAACCAACTGAAACTGCTGATCAAATGCATCATCATTGAGCAGCGCCCCGGTTGCCAGCGCTTCCACCCATGTTAAAAGATCCCCGGGTGTTGAAATTATATTCCCCGCCGCCCAGACAGCCGACGGGTCCTGTATGGAATAATCATAAAGAACACTATCGCCATCCTTTTCATAATATCCATGGGCAAAGTCATCACTAAAACCCTTTGCAACGGGAACAAGGCTGTGGGACATCCCCACAACGTCAAAGATATGTGTCTGAATATAGTTTTCATAGCTCTGGCCGCTGACAGCTTCGATAATCATACCCAGAAGAATATAATTAGTATTGGAATACATGAATGTCTGCCCCGGAGTATCCGCAAGCCCGCATTCCACGGCAATATCCACAAGATCCTGCGGGGGCCAGTGTCTGGCCGGCTGGTCAACCAATATGTAAAAAACATAACTCTCTTCAAAGGGGCAGGCCACATATTCTTTTAGACCGCTGGTATGATTAAGCAACATCCTTACGGTGATATCATCGCCATATTCAGGGATTACGCCCGGAAGGAGCGTTTCAACACTGCTATCCAGCGACAGCAGTCCTTCCTGGTAGAGATTCAGAACAGCAACAGCCGTGATGGTTTTTGTAGTGCTTCCGATACGGAAAAGATGATCGGCCGTAAGCGGTTCCTTTGTTTCCATGTCAGCATATCCAGCCGTATGGAAAGCCACAGAACCGTCGTGCAGTTTAATTGCCAGCGTTGCGCCGGGAGCCTGATATTCCGATACCGCCTCATCCAGCATAGCATTCAGCCGGGAAGAAATATTGCTGGTATCTGACCGATTGACCTCTGAGCACCCTGTGAAGCCGGCAATAACCAGAAGCACTGGAAAAAAGGTTTTGATGTGTTTAAACATGAAACCGCCTTTCTGATAAACTAAAAAATCAAATCCTGAATACCTGTAAAGCACAAGGTTTAATGAACCATTGTGGTTCCTTATTTTTCGGTTAAATAACATAAAACTTTAGGTCTCACTGCAAACTGTAATAATTGATAGTTGAATTGTAGTGTGTAGATTAAAACTAACAATCTTCTTTTTTCATCAAGGAAAAAAGTAAATTAAAAACAATAATCAATTCTACATAGATTTATCAACAATTGTTTCAATATAATTCAGCCCGATAATCCCCTTTTTCAGATGAGTATTTTCCAGTAAATGCTGCATGCCCGTGAGTTCAGCATTTTTGAGGACTTTTTGTATTTCGCTCCTGAGATCAAAAGTGTTTCTTTCCTCGGGGATAAAATCGAAAATTGCTCCGTGGTTATGGATGGCAATGCTATCATTATCCTGTTTAAACATATTGGCGACCTGTTCCGCCGGGAAATCATGATTCCGCGCAAGCCCCACGCCGGTTATCAGCGCAGACGTATCTTCAAAAGCAGCATCGATGTTGTACTGCAGCCAGTTCCGAATATTATCACCGGACAAAATATCGCTGCCATTGCCGGGTTTATTGGCGGTTTGTGGCAAGCGTTTCAAGGCAACACCGTAAACACTGTGGACATCAGCCCGGATCAGGCAACTGATGATCCCTTTGAAATTGGGTTTTCGTTGTGCTGCTAAACCGAGCAATTCTGTATAGATTTCTTTTAAGCTTATTCCTATATCAAGGTCGTTAGCTTCAAAGCGCAAAATCTCATTGAAATGCTCATCCAGAATAATGTGAAAAGGAGTATGCAGATCAATTTTACTGTCAACGTCAACCGGTGTCAGGTAATCGGGAATGTTTTTATCCTCCGGTTCCATCCAGACAGCCATGCCATTGACCAGCATCATTTCGCCGATATGATCGAGACTGGTGGTTTTTTCTTCGCCAATGGCCCCCATTCCCAGGGAATGACGAATATCCGAAATGGGATAGGTGATAAGATTGGATGGGTCGCATTCCGCCCGCAAAAAAGTCTGATAATTTCCCAGTAGGGTTATGGATGCCGGCTGAGGGTTAGCCGGCTGTATTCGAAAGATCAGATTTTCCCGGCTGATCTGTTCCGCTGCTGCTGATGGCTGCTTTTTATCGGCGCGTGACTGAAAACTTTGCAAAGCGCCGGACTTCTCATCATAAATATCAAAGATCTTCAGAAAGCCGGATATTTTCAACACATTTTTCGGGTAATCCTGCAGCGCTGCCAGTTTCATTTCGCCATTCAGGCTTTTGATCTTTTTCAATACTGTGATCAGCACCCGGATACCGGCGCTGCTTAAATAGTCCATTTTTGAGAGGTCCAAAGTCAGTTGGTTGTAGCCCTTATCAACTTCTTTTTTGATCCTTTGCAGGGTTTCTTCCGCGTTGGTAGCGTCCAGCCGGCCCTCCAGCGCGATTATGAGCAGATTATTTTCTGTTTTGGTGGTCAGTTTCATAGCAGCCTTTAATTTTTATTGGATTACTTTCTTTGCTTTCTTCAGGAGAGAATCCGGAATGAACAGGCCGGTTTCCCGGGCAACCGGTAAATTGATCATCAATTCTTCTTCATCAAGTCCCTGGAAGGGAACATCAGCGGGATTTTCACCCTTGAGCACACGAACCGCCAATTGTGAGGATTTGACGCCATTTTGATAATAATCCCAGCCCAGCCCGAGCGCAATGCCTCTTTCAGTGGTTTTGGGATCATTGGAGATAATGGGCAGGTTGTTTTGCCGCGCCACTTTGATCACCGATTCCAGGGCCGACAGTACTGAATGATCAAACACGGTAAAGATCAGATCAACATTTTTATCCACCAGACTTTGGGCCGCCTGGAAGACTTCGGAACTACCGGAAACATTCACTTCCACCAGTTGAAAATCCAATTCTTCGCAAGCCGCGCGGGTCAAAGTGACATTAACCAGGGAATTGGCATAGCCTGGATTCCAGATCACGCCAATAGTTTTAATTTGCGGGTTCGTTTTCCTGATTAACTGTAAAGTGGCAAATACGGGGGAAGTGGCGGAGGCGCCGGTAACATTGGCGCGATGGTCAGTGGCTGATTTGCCGGCGCCGGCTTTGTACGGGTTGGCAATGGCGCCGAAAACAATCGGAATATCTTGTGTGGCATTCAGGGCTGCCTGCAGGCAGGGAGTAGTAATTGCGGCGATGAGGTCCACTTTGTCACTGACAAATTTTTGGGCCATCAATTGGACTGTGCCCATGTCACCCTCGGCATTTTTGATGTCAAGGCTAATGGTTTTTCCGTCTTCGTAACCGGCCGCTTTCAGACCGTCGATGAATCCCTCCCGCGTGGCATCAGCCAGTTCCGATGAACTGATCTGAAAAATACCAACAGTTGGTAACCCTTTTTGCTGATTAGCGCAGCCGGATAAAAAAAC
>CAYYMT010000134.1:0-9255 GCA_964472715.1 uncultured bacterium
TCTAAAAAACAAAATGGTTACGAATAATTCGGGAAACAAAGCGACTGAACTGGAAATTATTCATCAATTTGCCGCAACAGTTAATCATGAGATCAATAATCCTTTAACCTCCATTATTGGCCAGGCGGAAATCTCCGAAATCGCTTATGAAAACGGAATGGAAGAAACCCTTCGTAAAGCCTTGCAAAACATTATCAAGGAAGCCCAGAAGATCAGGCAGATCACAGAAAAGCTTGAGAAACTGGATGAAATCAAAACTGAAGATTATGCCGGCTACACAAAAATTTTAAATTTAACATAGTTGAAAACCCCTATTCTTATTACTCCAAACCTGCTTTTTTAAGCAGGTTTTTTTATATTTAAACCAAAAGGAAAATTATGACATTTTTTATCAATATTATCTATTGGCTGCTCTTGATTACGGCAATCTTTCTGATTCCCTTTAATATACCGGGTAATATCATCATTGCCGGCCTCCATTTACTCTATATGTGGGCTTTTGCTGACATAATTAACTGGCAATTATTTGCCCAATTAGCCATTTTAGCAGGTATTGCGGAATTGATCGAATTCATCGTTACTGTCAGAAGCACGCAAAAATATGGTGGTTCCCGGCGAAGTATGATCGGAGCGGTGATTGGTTCTGTGATTGGTGCCATAGCCGGTAGCGGTGTATTGATTCTCGTTGGCACATTATTAGGCGCGATGGTCGGTGCTTACCTGGGTAGTTTTATAGTTGCATATATTGAGCACCAGGATATAGAAAGAGCCAGACGAACCGGGCTGGGCGCCTTTACCGGGGTTGCCGGTGGCAAAATTACAAAAACGATATTAGGGATAATTATGCTGGCCTTGATTGCCGTTAATTAACCTGAATAATTCATGAATTTTCAAATTTTTCAAGCAAGATCAGTAAAATTAATAGTTTACAAAAAAAATCAATACATAAAATATCTGGAAAATTCATGGAACATCCGGCCTCTGACGGAAAGAAACGTATCAGCGCGAAGCGGGCATTATTTATGTTTTTATGAATAATGGTGATTAAGCAATTGCGAGAAACTCTTCATTTTTAGCGACAGATTTTAAATTGTCATTGATTTCATTAATATATTTAAATTCAGCGAATATTGGTTTGTGGTCAGATGATCTGTAGCTTCGCAGAACCTGCGAACTATTTTTTACCAGTTTTAATTGTTTATAACTGTAAAAGATGTGGTCTAACGGCGGTGAAAACATGAACTTTTTGATCTTTTTCTGATGCCTTCTTTCAAAACTCACAGCCCTTAAATTCAATTTTCGATATAAAATCTTTTCTAAAAATTTAATCCGGTTTTTATTCCATGTATTAAAATCACCGGAAAAGATGATCGGCCCTTTATGATCTTGTCCATGTTCGATAATCTCGTGAATCTGGGAACGAAAATGCTTCAATGATACAAAATTGATTCCATGGATATTGATAACCAGCAGGGATTTCAATGTTCCGTCAATCGGATAGGTTGTGAATAAGGTTGATTTAGGCGTATAAGTGATGGGCTCCCGGGATTCAGAATGACGAAAATCTTCTGTATTCGGCGGCACGTCAGAGGCTGTTAAAACACCGGAAAAAATCTGCTGTTTTAAGTGCACTAAATTTGGCGCGAATCGCCAGGCAAAGAATTTATCATTAAACACCCGTTTGACCTTTTCTTCCAGTTTGACTTCCTGCAAAATCAGAATATCCGGTGTATGATTTTGAAAAAGGGTGAAGATTTCAGTGATCCAGTTGGATTTCTTATTTTTACCGATATTCCAACTCAAAATTTTAATGCTGTTAGCGGATAATTTCTTTTTCGGCTGATGGGTACTGCGAATAATTTTGTCCATTGCCGGATGAATACCCACGGCATAGGAAGCAATGAAAAAAAAGAAAGTAAAAAACAGTTCGTGACTAAAATATAAAAACAATCGTTAACTCCAATATTATTAAAAATCAGGAAAATATATAAAAAAAAATCTTTCTCTGAAATAACTATTAAACCTTTTTACAAAAATAATACATATGCGATTTGGATATGTTCCATTTGATTCCAAAAAAGGGTGGTGATTAAATTTATTTTCTGCTATATTATTGGTCAATCAGGGCAGGGACAGAGATATTTAAATATGAACTTTTAATGGGAAGCCATTATGCTCTTTGCTATTAAGAATCAATGTCTGGAAATTAAAAAATTATATTCCGGCCAGCTAAAAAAATATCTTTGCTCACTTATTCATTTGGACAAAAATTTCGGTATCCTTCAATACCGGCTTAACAGGGACTATAAAGTTGATCAGTTGTTTCTTCCCGAAGGAACTTTATCACTGGGCTTTTTCTGGCCCAACCGTCCGTATAATATTTATCAATGGTATCAGGAGGATGAATTGACCGCCACTTATTTTAATATTTCCGATCACACCCGATTGGATAGTGATGAATTTTCCTGGCGGGATTTAATTCTGGATATTTTAATCCTTCCCGGCATGGACGCAAAAATACTGGATGAACAGGAGTTAGAAATTATTTCTGATAAAAACCTGCTAAAATACATCGTTGATTCCAAAAAAAATGTCCTGAATAATTATGAAGAGATTATTATGAGTATAGATAAAATTGTTAACCGATTAAAACTGGATTAATGCGAGAAAGGAAAAGCATGACACGCGTTGAAAAAAATTTTAAAAACGGAAAAGTTATCATTCCTGAAGATAAATACAGGTCTGATTTCACTGTCCGCGAAACGGAAATGGCGATAAAGTATATCAAGGATTATTTTCAGAATGCCTTTGCCATGGAAATGAACCTGAAACGGGTCTCAGCCCCCATTGCCGTACTGCGAAAAACCGGCCTCAATGATTATCTGTCAGGCTGGGAAAGACCGGTTAGTTTTGATATCAGTTCCATTGATAGTCCGGATTCAAATACAAATAATAATCGGGCGGAAATTGTCCACTCCTTAGCGAAATGGAAACGCAATGCCCTGAAAGAATATGGATTCATATCCGGCGAAGGGCTGTACACCGATATGAACGCCCTGCGTCCCGACGAACCCCTTCTTGATAATTTGCACTCTATTTACGTCGATCAGTGGGACTGGGAGCGGATCATCGCGGAAAATGAACGGACCCTTGATGTCCTGAAATACATTGTCAAAAAGATATATTCCGTTATGGTCGCCACGGAACAGGAAGTGTGTAAAAAATATCCAAAATTACCGTCTCCTTTTCTTCCTCATGACATTTATTTTGTACATAGTGAAGACCTGGAAGCGATGTATCCGGGCCTGAATCCAAAAGAGCGTGAAGATAAAATATGTGAAGCGAAAGGCGCGGTTTTTGTCATTGGTATCGGCGCCGACTTGCGAAATGGCCAGCCACACGACGGCCGGGCCACTGACTATGATGATTGGATCACAGAAACCAGTCCGGGCAAACGGGGATTGAATGGCGATATTCTGGTCTGGAATCCGGTGCTGAACCAGGCATTTGAACTCTCCTCCATGGGAATTCGTGTCAACCAAGCGGCTCTCCTTAAACAGTTGGAATTAAAAGATGAGCTGTATAAAACCGAACAATATTTTCACAAGCGCTTAATTGACGGGACACTGCCGCAATCAATCGGCGGTGGGATTGGTCAGTCGAGATTATGTATGTTTTTCCTGAGAAAAGCCCATATCGGTGAAGTTCAGGCCAGTATCTGGCCACAGGAAATGCTTGACATTTGTAAAGCCAACGATATTAAAATATTATAAACAAAACCAACAGGAATAAATTTAGAGGCAAATATGAAAGTACTTTTACTGGAAAATATACATGAAAAAGCGGAAAACTATTTTCGTCAAAAGAAATATACCATCGAAACCTGCAAAGACAGTCTTGATGAAAAAGAACTGACTGACAAAATTCAGGGCGTTGACCTGCTCGGCATTCGGTCCAAAACACAAATAACGGAGAAGGCCCTGGCAGCAGCGGACAATCTCAAGGCTATTGGCGCCTTTTGCATCGGCACCAATCAGATTGACCTGGAGGCTTGTAACCAGGCCGGCATTGCGGTCTTCAATGCGCCTTTTAGCAACACACGATCAGTAGTTGAGCTGGCCATTGGCAATATGATCTCGCTGATGCGGAATATCTTTGATAAAAGCCGCCTGTTGCACGAAGGAAAATGGTATAAATCCGCGCACCGCAGTTTTGAAGTTCGCGGCAAAACGCTGGGTATTATCGGATATGGAAATATCGGCTCACAATTGTCCATACTGGCGGAAGCTTTAGGCATGAAGGTTTATTATTACGATATTGAAGACAAACTGCCCCTTGGTAATGCCGAAGAATGCCATTCCATGGAGGAAATTCTGGAAATGTCAGATGTGGTGACAATCCATGTTGACGGCCGTGAATCCAACCGTAACCTGATTGATTTTAATGAATTTGAAAAAATGAAAGAAGGCGCCATATTTATCAATTTGAGTCGTGGTTTTGTCGTCAATATCGACGCTCTGGCGGAAAATCTGAAATCCGGGAAAATCGGCGGTTGCGCCGTGGATGTTTATCCTGAGGAACCCAAGCAGAAAAAATCCGCTTACCATACTATCCTGCAAAATCTGCCTAATACGATCCTGACACCTCATATTGGCGGCAGTACCGAAGAAGCCCAGAAAAAAATCGCGGAATTTGTCCCCGCCAAACTCTATGATTTTATTCGTTCCGGCAGTACCATGTCCAGTGTGAATTTTCCCAATTTACAATTACAGCGGATCAGAAACGGACACAGAATTCTCCACATCCACAAAAATGTACCGGGTATCATGGGTAAACTAACGGGTGTATTTGCGGAGCGTAATATAAATATTGATTCCCAGCTTTTAAAAACCAATGAAAATCTCGGATATGTAATTACTGATGTAAAACAAAATTATGATGAAGTCGTGATTGAACAGTTGCGCGCCATTGACGGTACAATTAAAGTCAGGGTGCTATATTAGACAATTTAAAAAAATATAAAAAAAGCAGGCGATCAGACCTGCTTTTTTTATATTTTTATTTTGTGTCAAGCGTTTAATCAAACAATCCTTTGATTAAACTCTTGACCGCATTTTTAGAAGCATCTTTGGCTTCTTCTTTCGCCGCTTCTTTGACACCTTCTTTGGCGCCTTCTTTGGCAGCTTCTTTCACTCCGTCGGTAACTTCTTTTTCAAAATCTTCATCAACTTTTTGAACGGTATCCGGACTAGCTCCACGACTTGCCCGCTGGGATTTCTGCATATTGAATCCTTTTAATAAATCCTGCATCGTTTGCGGATCAATATCTTCATCATCCAATTCCTCGGAATCCTCTTCAACAATTTTTTTATCCGTTGGATATTTGAATAGATCTTTATTCACTTTTTTGTTCAATTTCATATCTGCGACTTCGATCAGGGTGCTCGTTCCCAGGGCATTGAGCTCGGTTTTCATACTGATGCCCTGATCTTTCCACACCCAGATTTTTCCGATACCTTCCCATACTTCACAATTTTTCCCTTGTATTTTTTCTTCACCGGTTTTTTTATATCCCAGGGATTCCAGACTTTTTTGATTGAATTCATCAAAATCTTTTTTATCGTAATTTTCATTTTCCCATTTCCCGGCAAAGGGATTTTCTGATTTGGAAATGTAATCATTTTCTTCATCCCAACTATAGATTTCCCCTCCAAGTGTCAGTTCTTTGTAATTACTTTTATTGGACATACCCATAATCGTTGTTTTGGTATCGTGAATATTTAAAGTTTTGTATCCATAATCATCCCAATACAAAGTAGTCTTCCCTTCGATAGTCCCGGTCATAGTATATTCAATTATCCCTGATTTACTCTTAAACCGTGTGTAATTTTGAGCAAATATGCAGGAAATGGTGATCATTATAATCACTGCTACGCTAAGTATTCTTTTTATCATATTGTCCCACCTACCCTTCAAAAAAAAGGAGCAGAGTGTTAACCCTACCCCTATTTTAAATTAAATGATTGCTATTTTTTCATGTCATAAATAATTGCTACTTTTTCATGTCGAAAAACATGCCGACTTTAATACCCAGTGTGTTCAGATTACTGATGACATCATACCGGCCTTCAACAAATAAAGGTTTTCCGGCGGCTTCCAGTTTATATCCGGCCAAAAAGGAAATGCCGAATTCACTGTCTGTATCGGATTCAGTGACAACCCGGTAGTTCCAGTTATCATCATATTTTACGCTTGGATATTCGGATTTGACCATATTGATGGCAAGACCGACACCACCGTATAGATTTTCAACATATTCACCGAGGTCATAATGGGCATCGACACCGATTTTAATATTGGACAATTTGAGTTCAAAATCACTATCGGCATACATGCCGTCATAGTCATATTTTGTAGACCAATAACTTATCACCGGAAATAAACCGATTTTGCCTTCCATTACCGTACCAATATCGGCTTTAGCACCGATCTGAAATCCCGTATTCCAGTCCCCTTCCGGAAATATTATTCCCACTGTCGGTGCAACACGATATAACCCCAAATCCTGTGCACACAAAGAGGAAACAAGGACTACAAGAATAACAACAAATAATCTTTTCATACCACACTCCTTTTAATAATTTTTAATTAAACAAAAATTCACTTAGCCAATTTAAGAATCGTTTTTATTCAATTCAACCAAAATAGAAAAATTTATATTATTTTTTTAATAAGTGAGTATCAGTTTAAAATAATAAAGAGGTAAAATTTATAATTCTGCCTCTTTATTATAACGGATAATATATTAATTTTAAACTATTTAATTAGTAAGACACGATTATTCTGTATCTTATTTCCAAATTTTGCCTGAATGATATATATTCCGCTGGAAATGTTGTCTAAGGTTGTCGTATTCCATTTTATTGTATGGTACCCGGAATTCAACTGCCGGTAGGTATTATCAAATACAATTTCTCCAAGAATATTATAGATTCTAAGCTGTACATCACCTGCTTCGGGTATTGAAAAAACAATATTGGTTTTGGGATTAAAGGGATTTGGATAAGCAGGCAACAATTCGAATTTATTAGCAAAGGCCTCCTCCCTGTCTGTACCCACCAGCAAATCCGATTGCGGTACAAAGAATTTTTTATCAGAATAAATATGAAATTCACCGGGTTCAAGGGTTTTCTCAATACTGCCATTTACGTTTATTGTATCCCCGGAAAAAAAATCAAACCAGTTTCCGCCATGAACAAAATTGAGTGTGGTGCTACGGGGTTCAACATCAAAATTACCCACAACCAATACATTACCATTGCCGGTCAGTTTAATTTTTTTGACAAATCCATCAAGGTCTATGTTAACTGTTGTCTGTTTACTGGTAAAAATCTCATTTTCAGTTCTCAATCTCAGCAGTGATTTAACGGTTTTATAGAGATTGCGGCGATTGGCATTCTCGTAATAATCCCACCGTATCGGTTTGACACCGGTACGGCCATTGTAATCAATGCTATAATCATAGCCCAGTTCACCAAACTGCCAGATCATCTTTGGCCCCGGTAAAGTCAGGAAGAAGGCATTTACCAGTTTCTGCCGTTGCAACGCTGTATAAAGATGCTGAATATCGTAATCCCCGGCATTGTTCCCATAATTTAGGTTTTTGTACATCAGTCGTTCTTCATCATGGCTCTCCATATAAGTCACCAGATTGGGTTTATTCCAGCCCCGGGTTTCATAATATCCCCAGGACAGGTCGGAATCATAGCCCATGGATGCTTCGTTGTAACTATGGTTCATATTGCCCCATAGCAGCATACCATAGTCTGCTAATTCCTTCATTTCTCCGGAATTTTCATCCACCAAATGCTCCAGTACAACCAGGGCGCTTGAGTCCTTCTCCCATATTTTGTCAGCCATCCGTTTCAATATCTTGATTCGGTTGGCATCATAGCCGCCGCTGCCGCCACTTTTATTGGTAAAGCCGCGGGTGAAATCAAACCGGTAACCGTCAATATGAAATTCATCGATCCAGTAATGATTCGCGCGGTCTAAAAAATATTTAGTATGCTTACTGTTATGATCAAAATCATAGCCCCAGTGATAATCGGTATGAGGCGCGGTTGGATTGAACCAGGGATTTTCTTCACTGGGTTGCCAGGTTGATTCATCCAGATACATACGCGCCATGGTATTGCTCCCAAAAGCATGATTGTAAACCACATCAGTGACAACCGCCATTCCCCGGTTATGGCATTCATTGACAAAATTCTTCAGGTCCTCAGCTGTGCCATAATATTTATCAACAGCAAAGTACATAGAGGGATTATAGCCCCAACTCAGATTACCCTCGAATTCATTGATGGGCATCAGTTCAATGACATTAACGCCCAGGCTGTCCAGGTAATCCAGTTTTTCCAGGGTGCTGTTGTAGGAATGGCCGGCGGTGAAGTCCCGAATCAGCATTTCATAAAAGACCAGTTTTTCCTTATCCGGCTTCACATAATCCTGGTCTGTCCACTGAAATTCGCTGGATTTCTTTTCAAAAGCGGAGACCAGCTGTTCGGTTTTATCATCCGGATATTGCGGTAAATCGGGGTAGGTTTCAGCTTCAATGTAGGGATCATTTCGGGAATCCAGGATTAATGTGGCATAGGGATCAGCAATACGCAACTCCCCATCTATCAGAAATTGGTACTGATAGACCTGATCGGGTGTGATATTATCAATTTTATGCCAGTACATCACCGAATCCCCGGAGACATAATAGCGTTTCATTAAAAAGTCATTGTTCACCATCCAGTCATTGAAACTGCCGATCAGGTAGATAAATTCCTTGTAGGGCGCAAAAATAGAGATAATCGCGCCGCCATCTTCCGTAAAGGTGACGCCCGGTTCATTGCCCGCCGGTAAAGTTTCATCGATTATATCAGACCTGACAACACCGGCAAAGTGGGTTGTATCCGCTAATCCTTCTGTATCCCTGGCAATGACCGTATAGTAATATTCGCCGGGATTATTAACACTTTCCGAATATTGAACTGAATCCATCCCCTGCACAGCCATTACAACCTGATTGTCTTTCAAAACATGGATCGAATCCACTTCCGAACCAATGGCTGCAACTTTGACCTTAAAGCCAATGGTCTCTCCTACTTCATAAAAAAGTGGCGATCTCAGCATATTACCGAACTTAATAGTAACAGCGGGACTGTCAATCATGGCAGTAATACCACCTTCATCAAAGAGTGTATA
>CAYYMT010000135.1:0-9227 GCA_964472715.1 uncultured bacterium
CCAAATTGAATTTGGGAACGGGTTTTTAATATCATTAACAGTTGATCAGGAAATTATCCTTCACAATTAATTTTGCCTTTCCTGTCAATTCAGTACCAAAGAAGGGCGAATTGGAAGAGCGGGACTCAACATTTTTGCGATTAAATACCCACCATTCATCAGCGCTGAAGACCGTGATATTGGCCTTTTCACCCGCCTTGAATTCCGGCAGGTCAAGGTTCATGATCTTTGCCGGTTTGACTGTTAAAGCCTTTACAATTTCCAGCAATGGCATTTTTGCGCCATGATAGAGTTGTGTCATCACCAGGCCAAAGGCTGATTCCAGCCCGATCATTCCGAATGCCGCCAGATCAAGAGTCGTTTCTTTTTTATCGATCACATGGGGGGCGTGGTCAGTGGCAATGGCGTCAATGGTACCATCTTTCAGACCTGCGATCAGCGCCAGCCTGTCGGCTTCGGTTCTTAATGGCGGCGCGACTTTTCCATTGGCGTCAAATTTTTTCATGTATTCGTCAGTCAGTGAAATATGATGGGGCGTCGCTTCAGCAGTGACATTGACCCCTTCGGCTTTGGCCCGGCGAATCAACTCCACTGATCGCGCGGTGGATACATGGGGAACATGCAGCCTGCCGCCGGTATACTTCGCGATCTCGATATCGCGATAGATCATGATTTCTTCCGCCAGGGCGGGATTACCATTCAAACCGGTCTGGGTTGAGACTGCGCCTTCGTTCATAATGCCATCGGCCCGCAAAGCAGGGTCTTCCGCGTGGTTGATAATCGCGTTACCGGTGATCAGCGAATACTCAAAAGCATTGCGGAGAATCTGCCCGTTTGTAATCGGTGTACCGTCATCAGAAAATCCAACCGCGCCGGCTTTTTTCAGGGTTGCCATTTCAGTGATCACTTTGCCTTCCCGGCCTTTGGTCACAGCAGCAATGGGGTAAACATCAGTTGGCAGGTGAGCGGTCTTGCGGTAAACGCTCAATACCTCCGCTTCATTGTCCACCGGCGGTGTGGTATTGGGCATGGTGCAGACTTTGGTAAATCCGCCGGAAAGGGCCGCTTTTGCGCCGGATTCCAGGGTCTCGGCAATCTCGTTTCCCGGTTCGCGAAAATGGACATGAATATCCACAAATCCCGGTGAGATGTACATGTTTTTGGCATCGAGAACCTGTTCAACACCTTTTTCCGGAAGGCTTTCGCCAATTTTACTGATCTGACCATTTTCGAATAAGATATCGCTTGAATATTCTTTATTTTTGAAAGGGTCCAAAATGGTCCCGTTTTTTATTAAGACTTTTCCTTTGATTTCATTTATTTGCATAAGTTACTCCGGATAATATTATTGTAAACCACCGACCAGCAGGTAGAGGATGGCCATTCTGGAGGCCACGCCATTTAATACCTGGTGAAGGATGATTGAATGTTCACTGTCAGCTACATCGGAATCCAGTTCCACGCCACGGTTAATCGGCCCGGGGTGCATAATGGTCAGATTTTTATTCAGTTTGGCAAGTTTTTCACGGGTCACACCGTAAACATCCCGGTATTCCTGCAGGGATGGTATCAGGGATTTCCCCTGTCTTTCCAACTGAATTCGCAATATATTGATCACATCACTCCATTCCAATGCTTCCTGCAGATTGTGGGTCACCTTCACGCCCAATTCTTCAATGCCCTTGGGTATGAATGTCGGCGGGCCGCAGAGCATCACTTCAGCGCCCATGGTTGTCAGGCCATAGATATTGGACAAGGCCACGCGGCTATGGCGAATATCACCGATAATTGCCACTTTTAATCCTTTGAAATCTCCAAATTTTTCCTTAATGGACATCATGTCCAGAATCGCCTGGGTCGGATGTTCGTGGGTGCCGTCACCGGCATTGATAACCACCGCGTCGACAAATTCCGAGAGTAATTTTGACGATCCCGGCGTCGGATGGCGCATAACTACCGCGTCGATTTTCATGGCGTAAATATTTTTGATGGTATCTTTGAAGGTCTCCCCTTTTTTCAAACTACTGGACCCGGCTGAAAAACTAATGGAATCAGCAGACAATCTCTTTTCCGACAGATCAAAAGACATTTTCGTCCGGGTAGAGTTCTCAAAGAAGAGATTTACAATGGTTTTGCCTTTTAAAGTCGGGACTTTTTTCACCGGACGTTCCAGTACTTCACGAAAAGAAAAAGCAGTATCAAAAATGATATCCAGATCCTGCCTGGGAACGCCTTCCAGTCCAATTAAATGTTTTATACTTAAATTCATCAGTCACCCCTAAAATTTATTCATCAATTCGTTGCACTAATAAAATCTCATCTTTGTCATCCACTTCTGTCACCTTTACACGAATTTCTTCGTCATCAGCAGTGGGAAAATTCTTGCCCACATAATCGGGCTTGATCGGCATTTCACGATGGCCGCGATCGACCAATACAGCCAGCCGGATCTTTGCCGCCCGTCCAAAATCAACCAATGCGTCCAGAGCCGCGCGGATTGTCCGGCCCGTATAGACCACATCATCCACCAAAATCAGAGTTTTATTATCAATGCCAAAAGGAATATCCGTTACTTCTACGGCCGGCAGTTTATGCTTGACGCGAAAATCATCCCGGTACATCACAATATCCAGAACACCAACGGGAATTTCCACACCTTCAATTTCCTGAATTTTTTTAGCAATACGCTTGGCCAGAAACTCTCCTCTTGTGCGAATACCGATGATGGCAATATCTTCGGTACTGCTTGATTTTTCAAGAATTTCATGGGCCAACCGGTTCAGGGTCCGTTCCAGGGCCCTGGCATCAGCTAACTTTGACTTTTCTTTAAACTTCATTTTTTCTCCTCATAAAAAAAATCTACTTGACCGCTTTTTTGCAGTGAAGTAGATTACCAGTTTTATTATTTTGCCTTTGCCAACTCACGGGTTAGTATTAAAGGCTCCTATTTTTATTTTTAATTTATCGGGTTTAAACTTAAAAATTTATTAATAAAGAAACCAGATATTTTTGCGGGTAATCAACTAAATTGTTAAAATTGCTTAATTGATAAATTTACAACATAAAAAATGCGAGGATAATATGGTACACGGTGAAACAATTCATTTAAAGACAAAAGGATTTTCTGATATTATTAACATCACTGAAGAAGTACGAAAAATTGCACAACAGTCAAAAATAAGCGATGGTATTATCTCAATTTCAGCCATCGGCTCAACCGCCAGCATCACGACTATTGAATATGAGCCGGCGTTAGTCAAAGATATGCAGGAAGCCCTGGAAAAATTATGGCCGGAAAAGATGCAGACCCGACACGGCAGCACCTGGGGCGATGATAATGGATTTTCTCATCTGCGGGCCAGTTTTATGGGACCGTCAATCACAGTACCAATTGATAATGGCACCCTTGTATTAGGCACCTGGCAGCAGATCATTTGTATTGATCATGACAATTCACCACGGGACAGAAAGATTTTTGTACAGATTGTGGGAGAATAAAATTTATGCAACTTTATTAGAAAAGTATTTTTGTTGAGAACAATAATGTAAGATTCTTAAAAACCATAATACCAAGTCGGAAATTTACTAAAAAGTATCTTGGAGGTAATAAATGAAAAATATCATATTAGATAAAGAAGAAAAAGAGTTACTCAAATCATTAGAAAGAGATGAATGGGAATCAGTAGAGAATCTAGACGATGAAATTCAAAAACACCGTGAGATAGCAAAAAATACACTAAAAAAAGATCAAAGAATTAATATTAGACTTTCATCAAATGATCTGGATTCACTAAAAACAACTGCAGCTGAATTAGGTTTGCCTTATCAAACTTTAATTTCCAGCATATTGCATCAATACGCCAGCGGAAGACTAACAACCGGAAAATAAATAACTTTTTCATTCCTAAACTTATAAAGCTGTCCAAAAAATCAAAGGGTGAATTTCATCAAAAAAAATCCCGGACGATAATGATCCGGGATTCATATTAATTTATGTGTTCATTATTTATTCATCATCGGCTTCTTTTTGGCGCTCTTCATAATCTTCGATCCAACCAACAAAGCGATCCACTTCGTGAGCAACACCTTCCGGTGTAAAACCCAGCTCCGCAGCGACCTGTTCACCAGGGCCGGAAAGTCCAAAGCGATCCAAACCAATAAAATGCATGGGCCGCCATGTAATCCCCTGGTATCCCACCGGCGCGCCGGCTTCCACTACTGCCACCAGGGATTTTTTAATAGGAATGACAGAATCACGGTATTCCACGGATTGCTTTTTAAATTCTTCGACACAGGGCATGGAGACAACTTTTGAGGTAAAGCCATAAGTCCGCCGCAGAATGCGCTTGGCTTCCAGTGCCAGTCCCACCTCCGAGCCTGAAGCGATCAGGCATATATCCGGATACTTTTCACTGGAATCGGAGATCACATAGCCGCCTTTTTTCACATCATCCATGGTTCGTTTTTCAATGCCATCCAGCACTTCAATTTTTTGCCGCGTGAGCGCCAGGGCTGTCGGCCCTTCGGTATGCTTGATAGCCATACTCCAGGCGGCGGCAACTTCCAAAGAATCCGCTGGTCTGATCACCTGCATATTGGGAATTGCCCGTAAACTCACCAATTGTTCAATCGGTTGATGAGTCGGCCCGTCTTCTCCCACATGAATACTGTCATGGGTGAAGACGTAATTAATATTGAGTTTCATCAGGGCGGCCAGTCGAATCGCCGGCAGCATATAACTTGAAAAGATCAGGAAAGTAGACCCAAAGGGTAAAAATCCGCCGTAAAGCGCGATACCATTTAGAATACCGCCCATGGCGTGTTCCCTGATACCGAAATGAAGATTCCTGCCTTTGTAGAACCCTTTGCTTATTGAATCGAACTCATTCAGATAAGTTTTGGTCGAGGGGGAAAGGTCCGCTGAGCCACCGATAAAGGAGGGCAGCAATTCAGCAATTTTTTGCATCACTTCACCGGACATGGCGCGGGTTGCGTTTTTAGTGTTCTTGACCGATTCCTGCAACAGGACATCAAAATCTTCCGGCAAATCACCATTTAGGGCAGCTTTGCGTTCTTCCGCCAGTTTCGGATAATCGGCTTCCCATTGCTTAAACTGAGTTTCCCATTCCAAATATTCTTCTTTCAATTCTTCCAACCGCGCATTACAAATATCCCGTACATCATTGGGAACATAGAACACTGAAGCGGATGGCCAGTTCAGCCTTAATTTTGCTTCTCTGACTTCATATTTTCCCAGGGGCGCGCCATGGGAAGAGGCTTTGTCCTGCTTATTGGGGCTGCCAAAGCCAATATGGGTTTTGGCAATGATCAGGGTCGGTTTGGTTGTTTCTTCCACGCCTTTTAAAATTGCACTGGAGATGGCGCGATGAATATGACCGTTGACCTTGATCACCTGCCAGCCGTGGCCTTTAAAACGGCTCTCCACATCTTCGGAAAAAGCCAGTTTGGTCTCCCCTTCAATGGTAATTTTATTGCTGTCATAAATGTATACGATATTACCCAAACCCAAATGACCGGCGATAGAAGCCGCTTCACTGGAAATACCTTCCATCAGATCCCCGTCACTGACGATTCCAAAAATGCGTTCCTGACCAAAAAGTTTATATTGGCCACGGTTATAACGGGTAGCAGACATTTTTGCGGCCAAAGCCATACCCACGCCATTAGCAAATCCCTGTCCCAGGGGGCCGGTAGTGGTTTCAACCCCGGGTGTATGCCCATATTCCGGATGTCCGGGTGTTTTGGAGTTTAACTGTCGAAATTGTTTCAGGTCATCTTTACTGACATTATATCCAAAAAGATGCATGAGTGAATAGAGCAACATAGAGGCATGTCCGGCTGAGAGTACAAAGCGGTCCCGGCCGGGCCAGTTTATTGCTTCGGGATTAAATCTTAAATATTGGTGCCAGAGCATGAAAGCAATATCTGCAAGTCCCATGGGTGCGCCCGGATGTCCGGACTGGGATTCCTCTATTGCGTCCATAGTTAAGCACCTGATTGTATTGGCGGCTTTTTTGGCCATTTCGTTTGACAAGGTAACTTTTGTCACGTTTACACCTATGTTTTATTGTTAAAAAACTATTTAAATATCAGAATATTATTAAAAAGTCTCAATTCTAATTTTAACCAAGATTCAAATCTAAGACTAATACTTACAATAAATCAAGACGTTATTGTTTTAAAATTGATAACTTTTTGATAACTTTTTGCAATAAATTATTTTAAAATATTTAATCGTAAGAAAAAGTGAAACGCCAATGGATAAGAAAACAAAAGACCTTTTTGAAATTTCATTTTCTAATTCCAAAGCCAAATTACTGGCCAAATCCGATAATGGAATTTCTGTGGAATTGATCGAATTCCTCGGTGAATCGGAATATCAAAAGATCATTGATATTTCATCCGTACTGGTTGACGCCTATGGCACCCAGGCAAAATTTAATCGCACAACAGTCAAAAAATATTTCAATTACCCTCGCACCCTGCCTTTTATCATTCGCTATAACAATGAACCCCAGGGATTTGTAATCGGCGTTCCGCTGGAAAATTTTGACAAGGAAAACTGGGTTCATTGCGATGAATTTCTCGGATTTCACAATACGATTTACACTTACGCCTTTATTATCCGGGAAGAATACCGCAATTTCGGTTTATCAAAAATTCTCAAACGCATTTACCATAGCACTTTAAAACGACGCGGGTATAAATATGTCTCCGGACATGTTCGCGAAGGTATCTCAGCAAAATTTCTCAACCCGACAAAAGTGATTACAAAGATTGACAACTGGAACAATACCGGATATACTTTTGAGTATTACCGGACAGAACTCTAGAAATCATTGTTTTATTCGCTGGATCAGCCCCATTGCCAGGTGGCGAACAAAATCATAGACCAGCAAACTTGTATGTGCCATCCCCTGCCATAACTCCCGGAATAAACCGGGAAAACCGCCATAACCATGCGTAATTATAACCAAAATCAATAAATGGAAAAATAGTGTGAATGCGACAATTGATAAGGCTGAATAAAATAATCCCCGCCTCCCCAGATCGGATTTTGTTTCTTCACCGGTTCCGGCCATTCGAAAGGTACGGTTATTAAAACTCTGTTTGGTCTCTTCCAGCGTACTAATGGTATGGTAGGCGAAAGTAAAACCGATCCAGATCAGGTAATAAAATTGAAACCGGTCCGGGATCAGAGGGAGAAATAATGTTGAAAATAATGTGAATGTCGGCAGAATATAAGGAGCGAATCCCACCAGGTCTTTGCCGACTCTGCCGAACTTCACATTGCGATACTCACAATAGCCGCCGTCATGTCTGGTCACTACAAAGCCGGTGATCTTCCCTCCCAGCAACAGCGCGAAAATCCCATGGGTCAATTCATGCTCGAAAGTCTGGATCACATAAAATCGCCGCAGGATAAAAAAATAGAAAACACTCCCCGCACCGATACCGATTAACAGCGGTTTAAATAATTCAGCCGAACCGGCAAGTTCCATACAACCGGCACCAAAAAGCGAAAAAAGAATCGGATAAAGGATCAAATAAAACAGAATCAATAGTATTTTGTAACCCATAACCACACCTTATTTTTTTATAAAATTATTATCGGCTGATTTTTGTATCAATTTAAAAAAACATTTTTTTAGGAACAGCATAATTAATGGCGTCAATTATAAGAAAGTTTATTACCGTTACAGTGGTATCAAATCAACTAAGGCCGCCTGAAAAAAATAACAAATGATCATAAAAATCAATTTATTCCATCAACTGCTGCAAATACCGGGCATTCTCAACCGCATACCCTTCCATGTCATTGTTAAAATAACAATACACGCGATCGACATCATCCTGTACTGATTTGATTTTATCACGCCACTGTTGAATATCACTCTCCGAATATTTGGAGGCATAATCTTCACCGGGGCCGTGAAATCGAAAGTAAGCCACATCAGCAGTGACTTTCACATCTGGCGGCATTTCTTTCCCCGAGACAATACAAAATCCTATTTGGTGGTCTTTGAGTAATTCATAGACCTTCTCATTCCACCAATCAGGATGTCGAAATTCGATCACATTCATATAATTATGATCCAGCGTTTTAAAAAAGGAAGTAAGCTGTTTAACAGTTTCTTCCTCATATTTAAAAGTAGGGGGCGTCTGATACAGAATACATCCTATTTTGTCCTTCATCAATTCAGCCCGCTGATAAAAGCGATCGACCAATTCACCGGTATCCTTAAATTTCCGCCGGTGAGTAATATTCCGGTTGGCTTTCATCGTCATTTGGAAATGATCCGGCAATTTTTTATACCAGCCCTTCAGCATATTGGGAAAGGGAAACTGATAGAAGGACATATTTAATTCAACAGTATTAAATTCCTTGGCATAATGGGAAAGCCATTCATTTTTCTTTAAATCCTCCGGATAAAATTTGTTCACCCAGTGATCATAACTCCACCCACTTGTGCCGATATAGATTTTTTTGTCTTTGCTCATTATGACCTCGTTTTTATAAAATTTCTACAGATTTTCTCAATGAATTACTCTTCCTATGTAATTAATAATAAATCATTTATTTATCAACATGCAGTTTCTGAACAACACCGGTTTTATAATAAGTTTTGGGGTTGATTGTAGTCAACTTATTGCCTGAAGATTATTATCTGTTGATTCTGTTTGCGGA
This sequence comes from uncultured bacterium, assembly GCA_964472715.1. Classification (GTDB taxonomy): domain Bacteria; phylum Fidelibacterota; class UBA2242; order UBA2242; family JAFGTP01; genus JAFGTP01. The sequence goes on from CAYYMT010000135.1 coordinate 8,711, forward strand.
ATACAATTCCGGGCTCCTGCCGGGATGATGTGCGGCGAAAACTTTCCTTTCTTTACACTTTTATTTTAAAATAATTTTTCAGTTCTTCATAGGTTAAATCTGTCTTTTCAGTATCCCGGACAATTTTCCCATCTTCCAGAATAGCGATTCTGCTGCAAACATCCACCACATTATCCAAATCATGACTGGAGATGATCATAGTTGTACCATGCCGGCGGTTCATTTCCATTAATAATTTTGATAAAATCTGCCGGGAAGTCGGATCAAGGTTGGCAAATGGCTCATCCAGTATAAGGACTTTGGGATAGAATATCATCGCAGCAGCAATGCCTACTTTATTCTGATTGCCGGTTGATAATTCACGAATATATTTTCCTTTCTCTAAAATATTGCCATTGAAAAAGGACTCAAATCGTTTGATTGATTTTTCAACTTCCTCTTTTGTCATTTTATGTAAAGAAGCCACAAAATCAAAATATTCCTCCGGTGTCAAAAAGTCGATCAGAAACCCCTTATC
>CAYYMT010000136.1:0-9196 GCA_964472715.1 uncultured bacterium
AATACAAAATCAATACCTGACATATCCGGTGCGAAAAATCCGCTTCGAAGAGAGTTTATTTTCGCCACAAATTTTTTATAAAATTCCATGTAAAAACATTATTGGTTTCCCTAATTACACAAGCATAGAAACTACTGTTTTTCAGACATTAATCTTCGCTGGAATTTTGGAAAAATTTTGTATGTAAATATAAAATTGAGTATATTAATTCCTGCTATAGGAAATGCTTGTGTGGACCCGGTTTTTTGATAAATCGTTATTTAAACAATACACCTATTGAATATCTTTTTTGCATTATCATTAATTAAATAATTTTCCTTTTATTTATATCCGGCAAATTAGTTACGGAATTTTCTAAAACGCAACTCTACATGTTTCCCGGTTTTATGGCATAACACCTACATTTGAACAAATATAATTGGGATCTTCCCACGGAACACCAGCTGTTGTTTTTTATACTCTGGCATTTTTTACACAGCATTTGTCTGTTTTCTTTATAATATCTAAGCATTAAATGGTAAAAATTGAGGGATGTGATTAGATGGATAATAAAAATAATGTGACATTGCCCGATGAAATTCGAGTCTTGTGGAACATACTTGAGCAAACAATCAAGGAGCAGGTTGGTGAAGGATTTTTCAATAAATTAGTGGAAATCCGAAAACTTTCTGAATCGGCACGTCAAGAAGAGAAGAGCGATGATGATATAAAATTGAAGTGGCTAATCCGAGAATTAAGTTCCGGTGAACTAAAAAATCTTACCCGTGCATTTGGTTTATTTCTGAACCTGGCGAATACCGCCGAGAGCAATTATAGCATGAAAAGTTTGAGGCAGTTTGATACTGATCCGCTGAGTAAACATTTTACCGAGTTGACAACCCTGATTCCCCGGCTGCTTGACGCCGGTAAAAGTAAACATGAAATAAGAGACGCGATTGCAAACATGAGTATCGAACTGGTGCTGACCGCTCATCCCACAGAGGTCAAACGGCGCACCCAATTGCAGAAATACGGCCGGATTTCAAATATATTGGATGAATTGAGCCATACCGACCTGACAGCCTATGAAAGGAAAGAAAAACAAGAAGAGTTATTTATGTTAATTACCGCCTTGTGGTCTTCTGATGAGATTCGCCGTGTCAAACCAACGCCAATCGAGGAAGCACGCTGGGGTATGGCCATTGTGGAAGACATTCTCTGGGAAGCAGTTCCAAAATTTATTCGTGAATTGGATAGTATTATGACCCATTATACCGGTGATAAGCTGGATAATTATATTGCTCCGATAAAGATTGCCTCCTGGATGGGGGGCGACCGCGACGGGAACCCAAACGTGACCCATGACGTTACGGAACACATCCTTTTGATGAACCGCTGGATGGCGGCTGTGCTTTACCACAAAACAATTGACGATCTGATTCAAACTGTTTCCAGTACTGACTGTAGTGAAGAACTCAGAGCAATTGTCGGTGATGTTCACGAGCCTTATCGCGCCTTATTAAGACCTTTTAGAAACCGTTTTCAGGCTACGAAAAAATGGGCGGAAGCAAAACTTGAGGGACGCCACTATGACCCTTCAGACAGACTCATTGATGACGTGGAAGAACTAAAAGAAGCGATTGAACTCTGTCACAGGTCAATGTCTGAAACTTATGGACAGCACTTAGCCGATTGTTTTTTCCTGGATGTGTTGCGGCAGATCGCCTGTTTTGGCTTAAATCTGATTAAACTCGACATTCGCCAGGAATCCACCCGGCATTCTGATGTCCTAAATTTTATTACAGAATATTTAGAACTGGGTTCTTATAATCAATGGACAGAAAAAGAGAAACAGGCGTTTCTCGTAACAGAACTTAATAGTAAACGACCCTTAATATCTCCTCAAATACCCTTTGATGAGGAGGCCCAGGAAGTATTGGATACATTTATTACACTGAGGAAAAAACAGGTTGATTGTTTTGGTGCCTATGTTATCTCCATGTCCCATGCGCCCTCCGATGTTTTAGCCGTACACTTATTACAGAAAGAGTGCGGGATCAGAAATCACCTCAGAGTTGTCCCATTGTTTGAAACTTTGGATGATTTGAACAATTCAGGACAGATCATGGCGCGGTTATTTTCGATTGACTGGTACAGAAATATTTGCCAGGGAAAACAAGAAGTTATGATCGGGTATTCCGATTCGGGTAAAGATGCTGGTAAATTAGCAGCCAGCTGGGCCCAGTATGAAGCGCAGGAAAATATTGCAAGGGTATGTTTTGAAAATAAGATCGAACTGACACTTTTTCACGGCCGGGGCGGGTCCATCGGACGGGGAGGTGGACCGGTTGAACACGCCCTGCTGTCACAACCGCCACAAACGGTTGAGGGTAAGATGCGTGTTACTGAGCAGGGCGAGGTTATTACCCAAAAATTTTCTTCAATGGACCTGGCCATGCATAACTTAATGCTTTATGTAACCGCCGTATTAGAGGCTACTTTGCTGCCTCCGCCTGAGCCCAAACCCCAGTGGCGTGACCTTATGCAAGAGATGTCTGAAATTTCATGTACGGCTTACAGAGACATTATTCGTGGCCGCGATAATTTTGTCAAGTATTTTCGGCAGGTCACTCCGGAACAGGAATTGGGCCGGTTATGTATTGGCAGCCGGCCTGCCAAGAGGAAAAAAGATGGCGGAATCGATAGTTTAAGAGCAATTCCCTGGATGTTTGCCTGGACGCAGACCAGACTTATGATGCCAACCTGGCTGGGCATATCTGATGCATTGATGAATGCTATTGAAAAGGGCAAAAAAGATGTATTACAGGACATGATCAAAAACTGGCCGTTCTTTTATTTTTTAATGGATATGTTAGATATGGTTTTAACTAAAACAGACCCTCGTATTGCGGCTTATTATGATGAATTGCTGGCCAGTGATGATGTTGCCCGGCTTGGCGTGGAAATACGCGGCAAATTAAATCAGACAATCGCAGTTGCCAACGAAGTTGTTACCGGATTAGGTCTTGATCAGGAGCGTAAGCAATTACGCGCATCAATTAAATTTAGAAATCCCTATGCTGATACCCTTAATTATTTCCAGGGTGAAATCATGCGCCGTATCTACAAAGAAAGTCAGAACCAGGACCCGGTCCTGGAAGATGCCCTGATGGTTACCATTGCCGCCATCGCCGCCGCAATGAAAAACACCGGATAATGGTTTCCATAATCATGCACTCTCCCGGCATTTTTTAATATTCCTGCATTCTGCACCGGATAAGAATCCGCAAAAAATGCAGATTAAAAAGGTCCTTTATTATTGATCTTCGTCGCGTTATTGGACTTGCCCGGCATTTCACCACGGGTTCCTTCAGCGCGGGTTTTGATGTAGCCCGGTTTGCGATAATACCAGTCTTTGGTTAAATATACCGGTATGGAATCTCCGGTTACATCCATCCACTTTTTTAATATTTTTCGTAATCTCTCCAAAGTTTCTTTGTATTCGGGAAGGGATGCCACATTCACCAATTGAAGGGGATCCTTACGATAATCATAGAGTTCTTCTTTGGCGCGGGGCACTGCAAAGATATCCGCCTGAATGGCGCTTAACTGGCCTTTGGCTTTTAATTCCTCCAGTTCAAACATGGAAGGACTTTCCACTGCATCCGCCGGCCCCATCTGCGGTTGGTTGGGCCGGGAATTCAGGATGTACATAAAATCCTTGTCCCGAACCATGCGTTCATGGGATTCATAATCATGCCAGTTATGCTCGGCAAAAAGATAATTCCTGAATTTCTTCTCCGGGTTTTTTATAATGGATGAGAAACTTTTTCCCTGGAAACTTTCTTTGGGTTTAATTCCGGCATAATCCAGCAGGGTGGGTGCGATATCAATAACACTGACCAGGCTTTTGGTTTCTGCTTTTTGTTTGATTTGTTCCGGCCAATAAATGATAAATGGCGTTTTCATACCCCGGTCATTAACACGGGTTTTGCTATGGGGAAAAGGGCGGCCATTGTCGGCCATAATGATGATCATGGTGTTATCCAGAACACCTTGTTTTTTTAATTCATTGACAACTTCATCAATACGTCGGTCAAAGCGATAAATTTCATCGTAATATTTTCCCAGGTCTGTTTTGGTTTTCTCACCATCCGCCAGGTAAAAGGGCGGCTCAATCTCTTCCGGATCGTGAGTGCCACTGTACTGGTTTTCACCCCAGGCGCGGTGGGCATCCAGGGCAGCCAGCCAGAGGAAAAAGGGTTTATCTTTAGGCCTTTCTTTGACCACTTTCAGCCAGGAATCGGAACCGCTATTACCGATTTCACTATATTCTTGGGAAATGACATCAAAAGCTTTTTCAATATATGTACCCATATGAAATTTACCGGCCTGGGCCGTAAAGTAGCCGTTTTCCTTCAATACTTCCGGCAATGAAAGCATATCCTCAGGTGGCTGTGTATGCAATTCGCAAGCGCCGGTATTATGGGGATAGCGGCCGGTCATAATGCTGTTTCGGCTAGGGCTGCAGGAAGATGCGGTCAGATAGCAATTATCAAATTTCAGTCCCTGATTTGCCAGGTTATCAATAGTTGGTGTTTTTACGTCTGTATTGCCATAACAACCAAAATCATTCCAGCTGACATCATCAGCGATGAAGATAACAAAATTGGGCTGTTTGGATTTAGCCTGGGTCAGTAGTGGCGAAAGCGCCATGGCGGCAGATAGTATCCCGGCTTTTTTGATAAAATTACGTCTCGAAGTCATGAAATTTTCCTTTTGTTTTAATTCCTTCATTATTTCCTGAGAACTCCCTTTTCTTTTGGAGGCTGGTATGAAACAGAAGATATTTCAGAAAATTCATTCAATGATCTCCCTTTTCAGACTATTTGGGGGAGGGTGCAGCAGAAAAGGGAGACCAAAACTCAACTTTCAAAAATTATTTCAGCAGCACACATTTTTTAACTGCGGCGCGATTGGCAGCTTTAATATTGTAAAGATAGACGCCGGAGGAATAATCACCGGCATACCAACTCACCCTATGATTTCCCGGTGCCTGTTCTTCATTTTTCAAGGTTTCCAGATGATTTCCGGCAATGTCAAAGACACTGATTTCCACGGTCGTTATTTCAGGAATTGAATATTCAATCGTTGTTGTGGGATTAAAGGGATTAGGATAATTGCCATCCAGTTTGAAATTGTAAAATTCACCGGTGTCCTTGTCAATTGAGACCGCCGGCGTTACTTTGACCCGAACCTTACCCTCGGGCGTCGGTTCTGACACCATTCCTCTGTCATCAAAGGCTTTGGCTTCTATCCAATACCGTCCTTTATTCAGTTTGTATTTTGATAAGTCCCAGTCAAATTTAAAATTATTCTCTGCATTCCTGCTTTCGCCGATGAATTGAGCTTTGTAATAATACTCCACCCGCCGTGTATCATCGGATGCATTGACGGACAATTCCAGTTGGGAATCCATGGGAACAGTTAATTCTTCATCAAGAACCAGGCTCACTGTCGGTGGCCTGTTAGGCGTGTAAGGTTCAGAAAACTCATCACATAAATAGCCATAGGCCAATATTGCCTGACACTGGGTCTGATGGACAGTGTACTCACTGCCGGCGATGCTATGGCGGTTCTGAAACCGGGCTTCAGCATCGGGAAAGTTTTCGATTGACGGAAAGGTTGTTGATCGTGAAAAATCCTCATCACCGACCCAATTGTAATCTGCGCCATTCTGCCAGTCCCCGGTATGATGGCCGCCATAAGGCACAATTCCCGGCATGATCGGATCCCTGTAAACTGCGCTGTTATAATTGAATAAAGACCAGGAATCAATATGAAAAGGTGAATGTTCATAATTATCACCGATCATACAAAGCCAGACCAGGTTCATTTCATTACCACCGAGATGATAATCACAGGTGGTGTGGCAGGCGGTTTTATAATATTCCACACCGGTTAATTCACTGGTAATGGCCGCTGCCGAGATATGAGGCGTGGAAAAGGTCCCCAGCATCCAGTTGTTTCGTTTCTCCAGACCCCAGCGATAGCCACGGTCGGCAGCCGGTCCAACTACTTCAATGTCCGCTTTTGCCCGAATATCTGCCAGGCAATCTTCCTGAAGCGTTGTATTCAGTCCGGTATGGTCATCGGCGGAAATTTTCAGATAATTCCAGGCGGCAAAATGCCAGTCAGGAATATTATGCCAGTTTCCGGTATTATACCAGCTGGAGGAAGCATTTTTTGTAGTCTCAAAATCAGACTGATAGTCCAAACTATCAGTAGCCCGGTATAAGGTCGCGGCTGCCATCATCTGCGCGTCATTGGAATTACCATGGTCTTTTGCCCACTGGTAAGCATTGACTGCTTCTGTCAGCCATTCATCACGACTTAAGCCACCCAGAGAATCGGCGCCACAAATTTCCATACATTCACTGAGCCAGGCAGCGCCGGCAGCATAAATAAAAGTCATTTGAACGCTTTTTCCACCTTTCAGGGTGAGATCACGACGATCTGTCCAGGAGGGTATCCCATCACCAGCACCCGCATCAACACCGACATAGCCGGGTACTGCACCGTCACTGTATCCTTTGGCAATCAACGAATCCTTGGCGCGTTTATAAAATTTGATCAGCCATGCAGCTTCATCGAGAATATCCGGAATGCCATTGGCACCCTCATCAATCCAGGGGTCTTCAGGGGTAATTTTGTATATATTGTTAAGATCGCCATCGCCGAAATTTTGCGGCTTCAGATCATAGGTTAATAATAATGTAAATGGCACACGGTAATGGTGGGAATAACCGTCCCAGTCACCGGCGTCATGATACCAACCCCAAATGCCGTCAATTCGCCCCAGGGCCAGGGTTGTATCTTCCATATCATGATGACCACTTTGATCAGGAAAATAGCGCATCACCGAGCCATCTTCAGTACGATGACCACGAGGATATTCCAGCCCGGGTTTGTAATACCCCAGGTTCTGAATGATTCCCTGCCGCTGCGCAAAAAGTCCTTTTGACGCCCAATAAAAAGCTTCACGGTAGACATCATCTTTTATTTCAAAAGGATATGAACAGCCGATATCTTCAACAACGATTTTGTATTCTCCCGGTGTCTGCACCTGGGTGAATTTACACTCCCAGACATCAGCGCGGGTCACATTTGGGTTTTCAAAATCTTCATTGGTAAAATCCACATTGGTCTTTTCGGTTCGCTTATTAATAGTGCCGGTATAGACAATTTCATTATCAGCAACGCGAACTACATGAAAATTATTCCCTTCGAATTCGTCCAGTTCCAATCCGCCATCCGGGTGAATCTCAGTATTGAAATTTCCCATAAAATGGGACAGATAAGCGTACTTTTGTGCAGACGGCACAAATCCGATTTGATTGACATGCACGGTCTCAGAACGAAGATCGAATTCATTAAAAACAAAAGTGTACTCATTGGTATTACTGGCGAAATCGTTCAAAACCAGTGTATATTCTTTGCCCCGTTCCAATGCTTCCGGCAATTCGATATAAATACGATGGTCCAGCAATGCTTTGGGTTCACCGCCGTCATATAGATTATTGAAATCCTCCCCTTTGGCTTTCCGTCCGATATGTACGGGATGTTGAGGGGATGCGTAATTGCCATCGTCACCACTGACAATTGAATAATTGGCTGATTCCATGGCAGCATCAATATCTAAGGGAAAATAGTAGACTTTGATGTCATCATAACGATTGCCGCCCATGCCAAAATAATCCAGATGTCCTTCATCAAAGGTGACTTCCAGGATCTTGTTGGTCACCGGCGCCACCCGAACCAGATCAGCAGCGAAGACAATAATTGTAAACGCTAACAAAATTATGAAAACTTTTTTAACCATGATATATTCCCTCATGTAAAACTTCGGAGGTTTATCCTGCTTTATCCTACTGTTACAACAGGACAGGTAAAACCTCCGAAGTTTATTCCTGGAAACCGCCAGGGGCGGAAAGACCTTCGAGGCTTCATTCTATTATTTTAACTTAAATGTTTTATGCAACCTGATGTCCTTACTGGACGCTCCTATCATCACTTTAAATTCCCCGGGTTCCGCTGCCCAGTCCTGCTTGCAAACACTCCAGAATTTCATATCCTGAGGCTCGATAGTCAGAGTTACTTCCTTTTCTTCACCCGGTTCCAGATAGATTTTTTTAAATCCTTTTAATTCTTTACGAGGCCGCTTGACACTGGCTTTTTCATCACGCAAATAGAGTTGGACCACTTCAGCGCCGGCCATATCGCCGGTATTTTTCAGCGTAAAGGTAGCTGTCACAGCTTCGCCCTTTGCAATTTTTCTGGCAGAAAGGTCCAGGTCATCATATTCAAAAGTAGTATAGCTCAGCCCATAACCAAAAGGATAGCGCGGTTCCACATAATGGGAGTCAAAATATCTGTATCCAACGAAAATATCTTCTTCATATTTCACAATACCATCTTCGCCGGGATAATTCTTTGATGAGACAAAATCTTCATATTTATTGGCAAAGGTAGTGACCAGTTTTCCGGAAGGATTGACTTTTCCCAGCAGAATATTGGCCAGGGCATTGCCGCCTTCTTCACCGGGAAACCAGGCTTCCACGATTGCCTGACAATCATCCGCCCAGTCGCGCATATCCACAGAAGCGCCGCTGTTGAACACCGCCACAACATTTTCATTCAAAGCTGCCACTTTTTTCAGCAAAGCGACTTCTTCTTTGGGTAATTTCAAGTCATCACGGTCTTTGCCTTCACTTTCAATTTGATGGGAATTGCCAATAAATACTACCGCCACATCAGCGGCCTTCGCAAAATCCAGGGCTTCTTTCTCAGGAGATTTAGTGACATTCTGCCAGAGCAGTTGACATCCGGCGCCGCCATTGTCTTCATAAAAGTCCACACGAATATCCACTGGTTCGCCGGCTTTTAAGTCAATTTCCGCCGCTTTTGTAAGCATGGCATGTTTGCCCCAGTTATCGACGATCATTTCACCATTGACATAGAGCCGTGTGCCGTCATCGCTATTGACTCCCAGCATATATTTGCCGGTGTTCGGCGCAGTCAGTTTTCCGGTCCAGCGTACTGAGAAGTAATCTTTTTTCAAGCCGTCAGGTCCGTCATTACCCCACATAAAATCAATATTTTTGTCCACACGGTTGATGGCTTTTCCTTCGAAATGCATATTATCAAAATAGGCTGC
>CAYYMT010000137.1:0-9140 GCA_964472715.1 uncultured bacterium
TATTCTTCCATGGGTTTGTCGGGGAAAATGGCATAATCGATTTTTTTGGCGCCATATTCACTACGGGTATAAACCGCCAGGGTTTTCTGAGGGTATTGACGGGTACAGCCGCCGCCAATTTTTATACTGCAATCGATATTAAAAGCCGGCTCTTTATCGGTTTCAAAAAATTCTATCGTTGCCGGCCGTTCCCAATCCTGGTTCCAGTTTTTCGGTGTATTGCTGCAATACCCGGTAATTCCGTTGGTTCCTTCCACATAGATGCCGGTTTCGTCATCCCATAAATTGGCGGGCTTGGTCGAAAGGGAGATCACCGGCAAGGTGCTGTGTTCATCAATGAAATAAGTATGAGTGACCCGCTTGCTGGAGATAGCATTTGAATCGATTGTTTTGGCTTTTAGTACCGTAGTTTCCATCAGCGTAATCGGATCGCTGTATAAAACGGAAGAATCGGTGGGCTCACTGCCATCCATTGTGTAATAGATGTCAGCACCGGCGGTTTCTGTTGACAATTCAATAGTAATGGGGCCGGTATAAAATCCCGGAGCATAATTGAATTCCGGTTTTTTTGCCAGTTCAGGGACCCCTTCGCCAATATTGGGTTCGCCCGGTGTGGGAGATTCAAAAAAGTACCAGGAATTACTGCCATCGGGCTGCCTTCCCCGGCTGATATCCTCGGGAATTTTCTTTTCGCCCACCCGGTCAATTATATTACCCCGGGCATCCGACAATAATAGTTCTTCACCGTCACTTTTGATTTTAAAGTTTGTATGAAAATATTGCGGCGCAAAGTCCGGATCATTGTTCAATCCTCCGGCAATTTTTTTCCGGTCTTTACCGGAAGCAAAAATCAGCAGGTATTCTTCAGGCTCTATGGTAATATTGGGAAATTGCCACCGGAAGGGATCATCAGCTTTGTCAGAGAGCCCAAAATCTTTGAGATTGACACTGACGCTGTCGCCATTGTACAATTCCACCCAATCGGGAAAGTCACCCTCCCAATCCTGAAGGGTTTGGCTATTGGCCGCCATGATCTCATTGATACAGAGGGATTGGCTGTATATAAGCACGGGAGCAGCCAGCACTACCGCGCAAAATAAAAATATAAAGAAGCCGGGGAATTGCTTAACCATTATCGATACCTGTCAATCCCCTTACTTTAAAAAAAGCATTTTTTTCTGGTCAGTGAACCCGTCACCCTCCAGCCTGACAATATACAATCCCGAGGCTAAATTTTCCCGGCCCCGGTTAACAGCATTCCAGGTAAATTGATGTTGCCCGGGTGTATTGTGAACCTTATCCTTTTTCATAATTTCTTTGCCAAGAATATCATAGACGTGAATGGAGACTTTCTGCGGGTTTTTCAATGTATAACGAATGGTTGTGACATTATTAAAAGGATTGGGATAAGCCGGTAACAGCAGGTTTTCATATTCCGGCACCTTTCCGGTTTCCACGTCCAGCGCCGGGTCGCCGGTAATGTAAGCGACAGTTCCGTCCAGGCAAGTCATGAAAGCCGACACACCATCTTTCGGAGTGACGGAATTCACCAGTGTATGGGCGGTATGATAGATCCACTTGACTTCACCGGTGGTCTGACGTACTGCAACCACATTACCGCTGGAACCGCCGGCAAAGACCGCCCCCTGCTTGCCAAAAGGCATCGAGGGTTTGGCGTCGAAACCGAACTGTGCCGGCGCCGACCAAAGAACTTCCCGTTCTTCCGATGGCGCAAAAGCATAGAGTTTGCCGTCCAGCGAGCGGACATAAACCTGGGTGTTTTTTTCATTTTTGCCGATGGAATCCCAAACCTGGGTTTTGGTGCTGGTCCATTCCACGGTGCCGGAATTCAGATTCAGACAGGTCATTTGTTTTGAAGGATCAACGATAAATATCAGATCATTCATGATCACCGGCCAACCTGCTCCTGGCGAATAATACATGCTCGATTGATAGCCCCATGACCATTTTCTGGAACCGGTATGACGATCCAGACAATAAACCTTGGTGTCCCAGGAGGTGCAGACAATTTTGTCTCCGGATATTGCCGGCCGGGATTCAATGACGCCATTAGTGGAATATGACCAGGCCAGGTCACCGGTTTCCTTATTCACGGCAATGAGGTCATTACCGGCACCGGAATATACAAGGGAATCTTTTAGAATTATACCACTCTGTATGGATTTATCATGGTTATACGACCATTTCACACTTCCGTCGGAGGTATGCAATGCGTAAAGGGTGCCCTCGTTGGTACCAATATATAAGACATCATCTTCAACCGTCGGCGAAGAATATACCGCGCCATCGGTATCCTGCTTATTCCAGACCACATCGCCGGTTTCTCCGTTCAGCGCGTATACTTTCCCTTGTCCGGTACCAATGTAAACCGATTCACCGTCATAGGCCGGCTTCGATAGAATCTCATCTTCTGCATCGAAGCGCCAGAGTGCTTTCGGATAGTCCCCGGTTTCCGTATAAAAACTAAAATATTTGTGAATAGCGTCTCCGCCATCGATCATCATTGTGACCTTGATCTCGTGATAGCCATTGTCCAGTTCGGCAGGATCAATTGTCAGCGACCAGGATTTGCCACTACCACTCATGGAACCGGCTTTCTGGTCCGGTGAGATCAAATAACTGCCGCCGGTGGCATTTTCCGTCAATTCTATTTCCAGGTCTGCCGGCTCAGTTAGGGTTGTCCCCATTTCAATATTGGCAAAATTCATTCGTGTGCCGATGGTGTCAGGAGTTTCTTTGGTATACCACGGGTCGCCCCAGCCGGATTCATTATAAAAGGGTGTGAATGTAACTTCTTTTTCCGACACGGATATCATATTAAAGCCCGATGGCCGGCCGGTATTATAGGTATCCATCCCCATTACACCGGGCAGCCCGTCAAAATCGTAAAGCCGGTTATTATGGCCGTGTCCTGTGAAGATCATGACAATACGGTAATCTTTTAGAATATTCGTGATCTCCCAGTGATTAGGTACGGCATCCCGTGAACTGGGAATGTGGTACATGACTATGACCGGTGTATTGGGGTCTTCCATAGCGGCCAGGTCATTTTTCAGCCATTCAATCTGAGCCGGATTAAAATACCCGCCGGCGCCACGCAATGTGATGGCATTGTTCAGATTGATGAAATGAAAGCCTTTGTGGTCAAAGGAGTAATAGAGTTCGCCAAATAATTCTTTGTAACGGGTTAATCCCGATTCCGACCATTTTGTATCATGATTGCCAATGGAAACGTAGTAAGGCAGTTCCGTTTGTTCGAGATAATTATAGGCTGTTTTTAATTGACTATTATAGCCATGTTCAGTCAAATCACCGGAATGCAGGATGAAATCGAGGTCCTTATCGCAATTTTTGATATCAGTCAAAATTTTCTGATAATAGGGATCGGTAAAATGAATTCCCACATGGGTATCGGTTATCCAGGCGAATTTAAATTCCGGGTACAGCAGCATCGGGTCTACTGTAACATCTGAAGTTCTGACCCGCACATCAATGCTTTCATTGGCATATCCCTCTGCAATATATTGAATTGTATAATTGCCATAAGGAATACTTGAAAATTCAAATTCATTATCATGCATGACGGAATCAATGGCAACGAGTGATTCACCGGCATAGAGAATGGTCTTGCACCAGGTGTCGCTTTTCTCATCCCGCATTTGTATCTCTCCGGTTATGCTGTATAAGGGATCATCGGTTTCTTCCAGATTCAGGTCAACCGCCTGGTCTTCATTGGTGATCTCAATATTATCAACAATTAACGGGCTGTATCCGGTGGCCTCTGCTTCCAGACGGTAATTGCCGGCTGGTAAATCCGTGAAGTCCATTTGCCGGTTTTTATAAGTGGATATTACATCCCGGATAAGATCATTTTTCCCGGAATAGAATAATTTAACTTCTGTGTCCGTATTTTGATTAGTTCCGGTGAGATTTACTGTTGCACTTAACTGGTATAAGGGCATCGTAGATGTCAGGCGTACGGCATCAGCGTACACATAATTGCCGGTATCGCTTTCAAAATAATCCGATAACTGCACCGAGACAGTGTCGCGCAGGTCAAATTCTCCCAACTCCAGCCAGCCGGGATTTTCATACATATCAACTAAGATCAGAGAATCACCGGTCGTAGTTCTGACAGTCCATTGGGCATCTTTGGCAAATTTATAATCAATATTGAATATCTCAATTTTATAAGTGCCGGGATGGGTCAGCGGTTGTTCCCAGGTGGCTGTGGCTGAGCCGTCTCCCTTCGGCTTGAAGTACGCGGATCCTTCAAAATAACTAATATTCTCATTGAATGTCCAATCGCCAAGCAATTCAAATCCATCATCTTTGTTATCTATGGTAATTGTAATCTGTCCATAGGTTGAAACCACAAACATTAATAAAATTGTCACAAATAAAAATTTTTTCAGCATAAGACCTCCCAGGCTTTTATTTTTCTATAATTACTAAAAAATAGATGGGAATTCCTAAAATTTTGTCCTGGTTTTTTAGTAAACCCCGGGAAATATTAAGAAATTAATTCAATTAAAGAAAGAGGTTAGTAAATTATTTTAACAAACTAAAGAGGATCATCATGGGGTTTGGTTTAACCGGAAGGTTTTTAGGTTGAGGTTGAGGTTGAGGTTGGGGGGGGGCGGTATTCCATGGCAACCTTTTGTGATGGAAGTGAAAAATTAATTTTTTCAGATGGAATACTACTTTTTATGTGCGGCGTTATCTTCTGCCCAAAGAAAAACGTCGCCATTTTTATTATCATAAAAAAACTTTAATCTCTTGATCTCATTCTTTAATTTCTAAAGGTGGTTTGAAATTTTATCTGAGGAATTTATGAGCATGAAAATCAATCAAACGAAGATTCCGGGGAGTATTTTAGAAAAATGGCAGAATGTTGTTAATATAATGGCGGATATTTTAGATGTACCATCAGCGATAATAACACGCGTTGACCCGCCGGAAATTGAGGTCCTGCAATCAGCCGAAAAACCTGACAATCCCTATAAATCAGGGGACAAAGTAAAATTAGCAAAACATTATTGTGAAAAAGTGGTGACCCGGAATAAGCGTATGAAAGTCAATTTCGCACCTGAAAATCCTGATTGGAATAACGCGCCGGAAATTGAATACGGCATGGTAGCCTACCTGGGTTTCCCGGTTTGCTGGCCGAAAGGGGAGATGTTCGGCACAATCTGCGTACTGGATAATAAAAAAAATCAATTTGAGCAGCGTTATAGCAAAGTTTTGCACGAGTTCCGTGAATTGATAGAATCCCATTTATCGTTAATTGTAATGAATAATGAACTAAAAACGGCATTGCAGGAAATAAAGACGCTGCGCGGAATGTTACCGATCTGCAGCTATTGTAAGAAAATCCGCGATGATGATGGATACTGGAATAAACTGGAAACCTATATACGCCACCATTCAGAAGCGGAATTCAGTCACAGCATTTGCCCGGATTGCGCTAAAAAATATTATCCGGATATGGATATTTATGAGGACCTGGTTTAATGGAAAATAAGCATAAAAAAGTCATTGGTGAAAGCCTGCTGAGCTTTTTATTTTTCCTGGTAATCGGCGTCCTGTTCTGGCATACTCAAGGGCATATTTTTTTTCTGTTCAATTTTGTTTATATCGGACTGGCAGTTTCAGCTGGTGAACTTCTTTTCGGGCTTTTACCAAAAGAGAAGAAAGTAATCGGGCGAAAGGTCAGTCAATTACTGGTTGGGCTATACATGCTGGGTGTGCTGGGACTTCTGGGACGTGAAAATATGCAGATAGAGGGCTTTTTCTTCTACTTAATGGGCGGAGTCTTTTCCGGACCGGTGATCCATTACCTGATCGCTAAAATTGGTGGAACCTTCTTGTTTGGTCGCGGCTGGTGTGGCTGGGCTTGTTGGACTGCCATGGTACTGGATTTTTTGCCCTGGATGAAACCAGCCAACGGCAGAAAGAAAGGCTGGGGAATGATCCGCTATATTCACTTTTTGGGTGTTCTTGCTTTGGTTTTGATCATGTGGTTTCTTTTTGATATGCAAAATTTTGTCACTCGCCATGATGTCGCCTTCCGCTGGTTGATCATTGGCAACTTGTTGTATTTCGCAGTGGGCATTATTCTGGCGGCCGCTTTAAAAGACAATCGCGCCTTTTGCAAATATGTTTGTCCGATTCCAGCAGTTATGAAAATCGGCGCCAGGTTTTCAGTTATGAAAATTGCCATTGACCGGGAAAAGTGTACTGATTGCGGCTTGTGTGAAAAAAAATGCCCCATGAATATCAGGTTGCTGGATTATGCAAAAAATGGACAACGGGTTTTATCCACCGAATGCATTGCCTGCCAGCAGTGCGTAAATCTCTGCCCTGTGAATGCTGTGGATTATGTTCGGGGCTTTGATATTGGCATGAGAGAATATATCAATACCGACCGATAAAAAAATCACAATTTTAATTAATCTGCTTGAGTTTGACCTGCCGTATTTGTATCATGACAGCAAAAATGCAGGAGTGAGAGAACGTGAAGAAATTACATTTAATTCTATGGATTTTTGTTTTATCGGTTTGTGCTTTTGGACAACAGGTTGAGACTTATGCCATTGAGGTTTCTTTTTTTCCGGAAAATGCGCAAATGTGGTCATATCCGGTGAATAATACCGCTTTTATGCGAGGAAAAGCCAGCGTCAAATTAGCGACTGTCAATTCTCAATCTATTGATTTTTATCTGCATGGCGAATTAAAGGTCGATTCAATTGTGGTGGAGAATGCCATTGATTTCACTTCGGAAAAAGTATTGTACAGGCGGAACTATTCCCAGATTGCGCTCAAAACAACTATTGATGCGAAAGATATTTTACAGGGCAAGGAATTAACAATCCATTATTCCGGATTTATGAATCCTTCCAGGGCGCGTAGTTTATCGGATTATATGCGGATTAATAAACAAGAAGGGGTTTTTTTGAGATCTTTTGGCTACTCCCTTTGGTTTCCAGTTTTCCTATCCGATATTCAGGAAAGTCATGTCGCCAATTTTGAATCGGTCATCCTGAATTTGCCGGCAGGTTACAAAGGCGTTGTGGGCGGTGAATTAATACAAGAAACAGAAAAAAAGAACCGGTATATTGCGGAATGGAAGCCCGGTCCGGTAAATATTATGAATATTCAATGTACGGCTGATCACTATCAGGTGTTAACGAATTCAGAGATGAATATTTATTTTCGCAATAATGAAAAACAAGCGGAATCAATATTAAAATTTACTGAAAACATGAAAATGTTCTTTCAGCAGCAGTTTAGATCAATTACAGACAATTCCGCACTTTATATTTTGCAAATGCCAAAATATGGCAATATCTCCGCTCATAATGTGATTGGAATTTCTGGTGCCGTTTATACTAATTTTCAAAAGAATATCAGCTCGAAACTGACTATTGCTCATGAGTTGGTCCATCCCTTTGTGCATATTCCAATTTCTCAGGATAATCCTTTCTTCGCCCTGGTAATGGAAGGCTTTCCCGGTTTTTTCCATCTTTACGGTATGGCGAAAGTTGATACTGAAAGTGATTTTGACATACATGAATATATGAAGAGAATTGAAAAGAGTTATGTTCGTAAAAAGGAAACAGGAAAAACACGGCGGGGGTACGATTTGCCGGAGGATAAACCGATTTTAGAGATTCAACCGGATGAAATTGGAAACTATAAGGACAGGTTCATTTTATCTGACAGGGTACGGCTTTTTTTGTATCATCTCTGGCAAACGATGGGTGATGAGAAATTTGCGGCTTTTCTGAAGACTCTCTTTCACCTCAATGAGATTGATTATGACATTTTTGAAAAACTGGTTTTATCCTGCCTGCCCGATTATGAAAAGGACTTAACACTCTGGCTGAAAACAATTGAATATCCGGAGGTGTTGAGGCTACATTGAAAAAGGTACATTGAAAAGCCTGGGAAAAATTAACACAAGACCATTGCAAAAATAAACCGGATTATATAATTTCAAAATGGAACCAAAATAGAACCATGGAGAAAATATGGCTACCATTACAGTAAAAAATATTCCTGATGATATTTACGAAAAGTTGAAAGCAAAAGCGAATACCAATCGAAGAAGCATCAACAGCGAAATTATCAATTGTATCGAAAAAAACGTAACCAGCACCAGGATTGATCCTGAGAAATTTATTGCTCAGATAGAACAAATCCCTCAATCCGATGCGCCCAAACTTAACAATGATATGCTTCAGCAGTTCAAAGAATCAGGGCGGTTATGATTGTTGTCGATACAAATGTTATTGCCTACCTGTTTATTGATGGGGATTTCACGGATCATGCAAAAAATCTATTAAGAAAAGATCAGGATTGGATTGCCCCTGTACTTTGGAGAAGTGAATTCCGGAATGTTCTTGCGAATTACTATAAGCATCAATACTATTCAAAAATTGAAGTATTTTTGTTGATGAATAAAGCGGAAAAACTAATGAAAAATCATGAATATCATATTGATTCCAGAACTGTTTTAGAAACGACAATGAGTTCAGACTGCAGTGCCTATGACTCGGAATTTATTTCGCTGGCTATTGATCTCAATACCCCATTAATTACAACTGATAATAAAATTCTCAAATCATTTCCCGGGATAGCAAAAAGTCTGACAGATTATTAAGCCTGCAAACTCTATGGCATTTAATTTTGTCCACGAATGTCACTAATTTACACGAATTATGTCTTTTTATGTTTGATCTAAAAAAGTACCCACTGACATGAGTTTTACAACCCCCTTGTTCCCCCTTGACAAAGGGGGATACGATCTATCAACTATTTGATTGTATTGTACTAAATGTTTCGAAGTTGCCACCAATTCCTCTTATGTTTGCATGAATATATAGAGATGTCTCCTGTCTGCAGCAGACGGGATGTAAAACTGATAGACGGAAGTAGATATCCTTAAATTGAACTAACGGTTTTTGCAGCTGATAATAAATACTTTGACCTTCTAAAAGTGGGACACGAAAGAATAACTACCAAAAAAATTGCGTTGATCTGCGTTTACTCCGCAGTCCAAAAAAAAAGGCTGCCCGAGAGAGAGTGTAGGCAGCCTTCCATCTTATTTCAGGGAG
>CAYYMT010000138.1:0-5978 GCA_964472715.1 uncultured bacterium
AAACATTGCAGGCCCATGAGTTTGATCCCAGGGAATATGTCTATGCCCTGAATACTTTTGAGGACGCGGAGACTCATGATGATCTCTGGAATGCCGCACAACAACAGATGGTCAAAACCGGCAAGATGCACGGTTATATGCGCATGTACTGGGCCAAGAAAATTCTGGAGTGGTCACCCGGTTCGGAAGCGGCGGTGAAAGTCGCGATTTACCTCAATGATAAGTACGAACTGGACGGTCGGGATCCCCGTGGTTATACCGGTATTGCCTGGTCCATCGGCGGTGTCCATGATCGCGCCTGGACGGAGCGGGATGTGTTTGGTAAGATTCGCTATATGAATTATAATGGCTGTAAGCGGAAATTTGATGTGAAGCAATATATTGAAACGTGGTTGTAGATTTTTTTTTCGTACACGGATTGATGCAGGAAAACATAGTTTTACAGCTTATTTAATCAGACTATTTAAAGTTAGCCATGTCATTACGAGGAACAAAGTGACGAAGCGATATCAAATAAAGAAAAACTGCTTTTTTTTCATTTGTTTTAAATCCCCCTTGTTCCCCCTTCTCAAAGGGGGACACTACCTGACAAATGATTGTATAACTTTATATTTGTCAATACGAAGCCGTTACCAAACTCAAACAAGTCCTCCCTAAAAAGGGAGGTGCAGGAGGGTGTAAAACTGAAGATCGAAGCGAAAAAATTTTAGATCGAACTTGGGTTAATATTATATTGCTTTTGTAATATCCCTCGCTTTTTCCGACTTGTATTTTAATCTGAATTGCCCATCATTTTTTACGATCCAACGTACATGGACCGTTCCATTGCCATCAATCATATCAATCTTTACCCGTTCCGGCTGATCTTCAATCTCCTTTGTGATATTCAGGTAGCGATCATTGACGATCATCGCAGCAAGAACCGAATCATCATTTTTACCGGATAATTCCAGGTAATCGGGAACGGTTAGTTTTTTCTCGATTTCGTAATGAGAACGGGTCGGGATTGTTCGCTCATTTTTCAGGATCACATCAATTTGCTGTAAGCCATCACCGAGATCGGTTGTCATTATTGTGTCGATAGAAATCACCGGCAGGTTATAGGCATGGAACAGGGTAAACGCCATATTTCTGTGACACATCTCTTCGATCAGAAAAGAAGGGGGCGTGCGGGTCCAGGATTTTTTGGGGCCACCGATTTCGATTTCGCCATATTGCGGATGGTCAATCTTTTTCCAGGGGACGATGCCTTCTTTGAATAACAGAAGTTCATTGAATTTATAAACATCTTCACGACGGCCAAACCAGCCGCCCTCGGGCTTTTTGCCGAAATACCGGCTGGACGCCCATAATTCATTGGTAAAGGAAAAAATTCCCCGCAATCCGTAAAAGAAATCCACTTCACCGCCAACCGCTTTGTACAAATCTTTATATAAAACCATATAATCGTAACCGGGCAGCATTTTATCGCCGAGTTTGCCCACATGGTTATAATACTTAATGTCCTCTCTGTGATAACTGAAATTCGGACTGTCGGAACCGGGGCCGCGCAGGATCATGCCGCCGGAATTGTGATAGGACTGGGCGCCGGCAATATTTTTGTGGCTGAGAATATAATTGGCGGCAATTCGATTTTCTTTGATGGAAAGGGGATACATGTCCGAGCCGCGCTGAATATATTCCGGTTGCCAGGACCAGGGCCAGTTGCGGTTGGGATCATAATAGCCCGGACCGTCTTCATTAATTTTGCCGTCACCATCGTTGTCAATTCCTTCAGATCCAAGTAATGTGTATTCGCCTTGTTCATCATCTTCGCAGCGAACCATCATACCGGGAATATCCGGAGACTCTTTCCAGCGGCCATTAGGGTCCTTTTTGCGCATGGAAACAATATGGCCGTCTCCATCCAGATCATCATAGCCATCTTCATTGACATAACCGTCGCCATCATCGTCACGGGGAATCAGTCCGGAGCGCGGCGAATGGGCTGTATTGCCTTCATTCATATAAAAATCTCTGGCATCAGGATTAATGGATGGAATAATGTAAAAAATTTTGTTGTTGAGTAATTCTCTGATCCACTCATTGTCATCGAAATTTTCTGTCAGATACCAGGCTGTATAGAGAGAAACTTCCGAGCCCTGAATTTCATTGGAGTGAATATTCCCATCGATGTACATGCCCGGTTTGTCATTGGGATTTCCTTCGTTAAAATTGGTAATGGTCAGGCTGTGCATGTCGCGGTTTTGATAGCTTTTACCCACCACTTCATATTTGGCTAATTTTGGATAGGCTTTGGCGATTTTTTTGCAAATCTCACCCAGTTGCGCATTGTCATAATAGCGGTTCCAGGCAATTTCCACTTTGGGATTATTGGGCGCGCCCATGGCTTTGAAAGCGCTTTTCACAATTTCGATTTTTTCCGTTTCACTTGCGAAAGAATTAGTCATCAGAATCAGTAGTAATGATATTATATATTTTTTCATAATGTCACCTCTTTTGTAATATCACCGAAAACAGGCGAATGGAGACTGATTTGTATTTGCTCCTGATCCGTGTTAATGAGCCAGGTCAGTTTTTTGACTTCGCCGTTACCTTCCAGTTTATCAATTAAAAAGAATTTGTGGCCGGATATGATCTCAACATTTTTATCCATATTGACCCGAATTTTGGGAATCCATTTCATTTTGGTGCCGACTTCCGCGGTTGTAGGTAATTGTCCGTTGTTTTTGATAAAAACTTCAACCCGGTAGAGATGGTCGTGAAGTTTTGTGGTTTTCACTTCAGGAATATCGATGCGTGGCAGCATTTCACATAGGGAAAAGACAAAAGGCCGATAGGCTTCGAATAATTGTGTGAGGGAATCTTCCGGCGCATTATTGCGGCAATAGGGGTGGAAACCACCGATTTCCACAGTTTGGCCGGAAAAGTCCGGATGGTCAGTTTTTTGCCAATCCAAAAAATTTTCCCCCTGTCCGGTGCGCTGCAGCCATTTATACAATTCAACATCCTTATTGTCCGAGCGGGTGGAGTCATTGGGATCCATAGCGAACCGCCAGGCCGGTGTGGTCAGGGAAATTCGACCGGTGTGATAGTACACCCATTCCGGAAAATTACCGGCAGATTGTCCGTCATCGAAATACTGGCGGCTGGAAAAATGGGTTTTGTATTTTTCACTGATTGTTTTAAAAACAGGGTGGTCTTCTGCAAATATTTTTTTGATATCACCTTGTTTGCGAACGTTCTGGCTGTATTCATCACTTTTCTTTTTAGTCGCCGGCCACAATTGAGTGAGATTATTGTTGTTTGTAAAACTGTAAACCATGACAATGTTTTGATGGTCAAAAATGTAATCGGCAATGGCTTTGGATTCTTGTTGGGAAAGAGCATAGGTTCCGGCGCTCTGGTCACTGAAATTGAAATTATAGGGAAAATTACTGTTGATAACGACACCGCCGGTTGGGTCTTCATTGATTTGACCGTCACCGTCATCATCAAAACCTTCTGAATAGAGTGAATATTTAACTTTCAGCGAATCCTCAGATGTCCACTTTTTCATCACAGGATAATCCTGATGAGCGATCCACTTACCCTGCAAATCCTCAACCCGCATCATGGCGATAATTCCGTCACCATTTAAATCATTAAAAGGGTCCTCGCTGATGATTCCATCCAGATCGTCATCCGTACTTCTTGTATTGGTTTTACGATGGTAAACAGGTTTGGTAAAATAGGTTTCCTGGGCTTCCGGATTGGCCTGGGGAATGATACTGAGATTTACCCTTCGAAGGAGTTGTTGAAGTTTTTCATTTTTATCATAATTGGTGGCAATGTATTTGACCAGGTCCATGCAGATTTCTGTGGAGGTTAATTCATTGCCTTCCAACCCGCCGACAATGAGAAGGGTGGGAGCGCCGGAATTATCCTGGCCGGTTATTTCTACCACGGAAACTCTCAGGCCTGCTCCGGTTTCTGTCAGAACCTCTGTTTTCATGATTTCTTTATGTTGTTTACTGATTTGTCGGATCAGTTTTTGGTTTTCTTTATTTGTATGATAATGATAGAGTTGACTTTCCGCTGATAGAGTTATCATAAATAATAAAATAAATAGTACTAACTTTTGATACATATTTTCCTCACAAAATTATTGACAAAAAAATAATAATTCAATAGGGATTTTACAATTTAAATAAAAAGTAATTATTGAAATTTGAATTCATAAAAAAATTGTGCACTGAAAAATAAATATAAATTTTCATTAGCTTTGAATGAATCCCACTCTATTTTCACCAACGGTGAAACACAGCATAACAGAGGGCGAAATGGAATAAAGCCCTATGACCACAAGTTAGGAATGAAAATTTTCCCTGAAGGGGAAACAGAGTTTAACTATTTTTCCTGATGCTGCTTCATTCGGTTAATATTGGGTAGATGCTTCAAAATGATCAGAAGCGCGGCTATCAATAACGCAAAAATATAGATAGAACCATACCCAAACAGAAAAGCGTATAAGGGGAGAAGCAGGCTGATGATAATAGAACGAATGGAAACAATTGGTGTGAGATATTTCAATAATATAAATGAAAAACCGGTGAGTATAACCGGAACTGGCAGCAGCGGAAAAAATGCGCCGATGGTTGTGTTGACACCTTTGCCGCCTTTAAATTTCAGAAAGGGTGAAAAATCATGCCCCAAAACAGCGCAAAATGCTGTCAATATGCCGAATATTTCCTGGCTCACGGGAAAATCAAAATAATCATAGATAACCAATGCGATGAATACCGGCAGCATACCTTTAGCCATGTCCAGCAGTTGTGTGACCAGGGATATTTTTTTCCCGGCGGCGCGCCGAACATTGGTGGACCCGATATTTCCGCTGCCGATTTGGCGAAGGTCTGTCTGTTTATATTTTTTTACCAGGAGATAGCCAAAGGGGATTGAACCGCATAAAAAGGAAAAAATAAATATGATAAGCATTGGGATCATACTTTCACCGTTTATTTAAAAACAATCATCCCGATGATGCCACCGGGATGATTAAAAATTACCGGTCACCTTGTAAAATATCGCCCAGAATGCTGCTGCCAATACCGGCGACACCTTTGCGTTCACCTTTATTCTGAAATGCAGCGGCGGCCATGATTCTGTCAGCCAGTCTTGAAAAGGGTAAGCTTTGCAAATAAACCAAACCCGGGCCGGTCAGATGGGCCAAAAATAGTCCTTCACCACCAAAGAGTGAATTCTTGAATCCGCCGATGAATTTAATGTTATAATCAACAGTGGGTTCAAAAGCCACTAGACAACCGGTATCAACCCGTAAGGTTTCTCCCGGCGCCAGCACTTTTTTGACAATTGTACCGCCGGCATGAATAAAACTCAGCCCGTTTCCTGTCAAGCGTTGCAGGATAAAGCCTTCACCGCCGAATATTCCGGCGCCTAATCTGCGGGTAAATTCAATCTCAATCTCGATCCCCTGGGCCGCGCAGAGAAAAGCATCCTTCTGACAAATAAAATTGCCACCTAATTTACCCAAATCTAAAGGAATGATCTTGCCAGGGTAGGGGGCTGCAAAAGCCACATGCTTTTTACCATGGCCATTATTCATAAATGAGGTAATGAAAAAACTTTCCCCGGTAAACATCCGTTTAAATCCTCTGAATAGACCGCCGTCAGTCGATGTCTGCATATAAATGCCATCTTCCATATACATCATTGCGCCGGCTTCCGCCCGCACAGCTTCACGGGGATCAAGCTCGATCTCCACCGTCTGCATATCATCACCAAAAATTTTATAATCAATTACATCTGCCATAATTCCTCCGGTTAATTATCATCCTATAATAATTAATTTTATTTTTAATGTAAAGTGAAATTTGAGAGACAATGAATATTAATGAAAACGGGCTGATAGGTATTCTGTCACCCTTTCAGGGTTACTGATCATATTTGGATTGGTTTATAAAACTGTCATCCCTTCG
>CAYYMT010000138.1:6078-8812 GCA_964472715.1 uncultured bacterium
TTTATAAAACTGTCATCCCTTCGGGATTTTTGTAAAACATTTATATCTGAACCAACCAAAATGCCGAAGGCATGACATTATTATAAAAAAACTGACAGCAAAATCACCAACCCCGAAGGGGTGAAATTCTCAGCCTCAGCCTCAGCCTCAGCCTCAACCTCAACCTCAACCTGATTCAACCATTGCGAAGGTCTATGACCATTCGCAAGGTCTCAATATTTAAGTCTCTTCCAACTTACGCTTCTTTTCCGCCTGTTTTCTTTCCAGGGGGTCCAGATGCATTTTGCGCAGTCGAATATTTTTTGGCGTGACTTCCACCAGTTCATCATTGGAAATAAATTCAATTGCCTGGTCCAGGGAAAGCGGCCTGGCCGGACGCAGAACAATGGTGGCATCAGCGGAAGCGGCCCGCATATTGGTCAGTTTTTTCTCACGAACAATATTGACATCCAGATCGCCGGGTTTATTGCGTTCACCGATGATCATACCGTTGTAGACACTGACTCCCGGTTCGACAAATAATTCGCCACGGTCGGCCATTGCCAGGCAAGAATAAGTGGTGACTTTACCGGCGCGATCAGCCACAATTGCACCGGATTTGCGATGGGGAATTGGCCCGAACCAATCCTGGTATTCTTCAAAGAGTGTATTCATGATTCCGGTGCCACGGGTTTCGGTCAGGAACTGGCTTCTAAATCCGATCAATCCCCGTGTGGGAATCAAAAACTGCATATCCACCCGGCCCGAACCATGATTGACCATGTGGGTCATGCGTCCTTTGCGATTGGATAACTTCTCTGTAACAGTACCGACATATTCTTCCGGAACATCCACAAAAACCCGTTCTACCGGTTCCTGTCTTTTACCGTTTTTTTCCATAGTAATGACCTGAGGCTTGGAGACCATGAGGGAATAGCCTTCCCGCCGCATGGTTTCAATCAGGATCGCCATTTGTAATTCACCACGGCCGGAAATTTTGAAACAGTCCTTGCGTTCCGGTATTTCTTCCAGGGTAAGGGCCACATTATTAATGATCTCGTGGTCCAGTCTTTCCCGTAAATGGCGACTGGTCAGGTATTCTCCTTCATCAGCAAAAGGCGAATTATTAATGTAAAAGATCATGGATACTGTAGGTTTGTCGATTTTGATGCGGGGCAGCGGTTCCGGGTCTTCGTTGGAGGACAGGGAATCACCGATTTTCAGATTCCTGATCCCGGCGATACCAATAATATCACCGGCTTCTACTTCTTCCACTTTGATTTTTTTGAGCCCGCTAAAAGTGTAGAGTACAGATAATTGTGTATTGGAAACCATTTCATCTTTGTAACAGATAGTGTAATTGGTGTTGAGTTTAAGTTTTCCGTTTTTTAACCGTCCAATGCCGATCAAGCCGACATAGGTGTCATAATCCAGGTTGGCGATCAGGAGTTGTTCTTTGGCATTATCATCAGCAACAGGACCGGGAATAGAGTCAATGATAGTTTCGAATAATGGAAGAAGGGTCACTGAACCGTCATCCAGATTACGATGTGCAACGCCAATAGTGGCCTGGGTATAAAGGATTGGAAATTCGATCTGTTCATCATTGGCCCCAAGGTCAATAAACAGATCATAAACTTCATTGATCACTTCGTCAATACGGGCATCTTTGCGATCAATTTTATTGATCACCAGAATAATCGGCAGTTCTTTCGCCAGCGCTTTTTTCAGCACAAACCGGGTTTGTGGTAATGGGCCTTCAGCTGCATCCACAAGCAGCAGGGCGCCGTCAACCATATTCAGGCTGCGCTCCACTTCGCCGCCAAAATCAGCATGTCCGGGTGTGTCGACAATATTGATTTTCGTATCTTTGTAATGGATGGCGGTATTTTTGGCATTGATCGTGATACCCCTTTCCCGTTCCAGGTCCATATTGTCCATGACCCGGTTTTCCATTTGCTTATTCTCATGAAAGGTACCGCTTTGTTTCAACATGCCATCAACCAATGTTGTTTTTCCGTGGTCAACATGGGCGATGATTGCAATATTTCGTAAATTTTCTTTTCTCATTTTTTTCGTCCTAAATAATAAAAGCCCGGAGAATCAACCCAGGCCTTTGTCGATTGCTATGGTAAATTAATTAATGTTAATCGTCTATCCATGACGACAGGGTGTCAATGATCTTTCGGGCCTGTTTCGCGCTGGAAATGTTAAATTTCGTTTGCGGCCGGTAGGTGCCGCCCATTTTTCGGTAGCGCCTGATCGTATATTTTTCCGGTCCATATTCTTCTTTACCCCGGTTCCAGTCCTGATATTTAAATAAAATAGTTGTCCAGGCACCTTTTGATAGTATTTCTTTATCCAGTTCTTTGACGATCTTTATGCCATTTTCTTCATAATCAATTGTAATTTCATCAATGTTTTCAGCCATTATCGTATCCTTCTGTTTTTGACCGCAAATTTAATACAAAAAATGGATTATTCAAATATATGTGTAATTGACAGCAAAAATATCAGTCATATTAATAAATGATTAATTATTAAATTTTTAGCAACAGGTCTTTAAGACCGGAATCTCTGATTGTTTTTCGGGCCACACTTCCTTCCAATATGGAATCATAACTCCAGATTTCGCAATATTTCTCCGCCCGGGTGACGCCGGTGTAAAGTAATTCCCGCGTTAATAACGGTATATCCTTGTCCGGCAGAATCAACAGTACCTTTTGAAAACCGGAGCCCTGGGATTTGTGGACAG
>CAYYMT010000139.1:0-8803 GCA_964472715.1 uncultured bacterium
ATTGCCCGCCTGCTCCCGAAGGGCGGGCAGGCTTCACTTCGTTCGCAATGACGGAGTTGGGACGGTGAGCGACTCCCCCGGAGAGATCCAACGGTATTAAAGGAACAGTGTAAAAATTGTCGACAACCCCAGCAGTATAAATATGATACCGGAAATTTTATGCAGCAGATTGGCGTGGATTTTTTTCAGCACATGATACCCTAACTGGATGGTGACCAGGGAAATGATCCCTAATCCCAGCATCACTCCGGCCATCACCATATAATTATTGTAATTGGTAGCGAACAGGGCGCTGGCGATCTGGGTTTTGTCTCCCATTTCCGACAGCAAGATCATTGAAAAGGCTGACATGAAGGGTTGTTTCAATTCACAAATTGCATTTTCTTCCAGACGCTGCAAAATAAAACTAATTCCAAATCCGATGAACAAGGTACCGGACAATATTTTAACAATATATTGAGGAACCAATTCCGCCAAAAAACCACCAGCCAACACAGCCAGCCCGTCAACAATAAAAAAAGCCGCCATTGCGCCTAAAAATAGAATAAAATGCTTTTTTGTCTTTCCCGCCAGGCATAATAGGGCTAACTGGGTTTTATCCCCGATTTCAGCCAATCCCACCGATATCAGGGGAATTAATAAATCATCGAACATATTTTTGTTTTTCTGTTTGTTTATTAACTTTTAACTTAAATCACATGGAAAATTTATCATTTTTTTTAGTTTAAGCAACTAATTAAAAATATGGAGAAAGCCTGACATGAAATTCAAAATCGTAATATTTTTTAGTTTTCTATTATTGACACCATTACTCATGGCGCAGGAAGGTTCTGTCAGAGGCTACATTACCGACCGGGAAAGCCAATCGCCCCTGGTGGGGGTCAATGTCATCGTCGAAAATACAAAATTCGGCGCCGCCTCGGATATAACCGGGCAGTATCAAATTGATAACATCCCCGCCGGCTCCTATAACCTCTCCTTTCAAATGATGGGTTATGAAACGGTTAAGAAACTTAATGTCCCTGTCAATCCGGATAAATCCACCCGCCTTGATGTGGAATTGACTCCTAAAAGCCTCCAGGGTGAAACAGTGATTGTTACCGGCAAGACCTTCACCAAATCACTGGATGCCACAGTCTCTGACATGAATCTGGATTTTACCGAATTGATGAATGATCCCGGCAGCGCCATGGATGTTCAGCGCATGATGCAGGCCCTGCCGTCGGTGGTATCGGGAAATGATCAGGACAATGAAATTATTGTTCGGGGCGGAAATCCGGCGGAAAACCTTTTTCTGATCGATAATATTGAAATCCCCAATCCCAATCATTTTGGAATGCAGGGCAGCGGTGGCGGGCCTATCAGCATGATCGATCCCCTTTTCCTGCAGGAGGTTGATTTTTACGCCGGTGCTTTTCCGGCCCGGTTTGGCGGTAAAGCAAGTTCGGTTATGAATATCAAACTCAAAGAAGGCAGCCGCGACGCTTTTCACGCGGTGATGGACATGGGAATGGCCGGAATCGGCATGAATCTCAACGGCCCGGTCAATGAAGGCCGCGGCTCCTACATGGTTGGCGCCCATAAAAGTTATCTCGACCTGATAGCCGGCGGGTTTGGTCTGACCGCAATTCCCAAATATTACAGTTTACAGGGAAAATTCGTCTATGATTTGAACCGCCGCAACAAACTGATAGTGAATGGCATCTATGGCAATGACAAAATCTATATTAAACAGGACCAAAATGACGGTGATGTGAATGAAAAACGGGAACTGGTTGATTTTCGGGGCCATACCTATGCCAGTGGTATCAGTTTGAGAAGCCTTTATAATGAACATTCCTATTCCCTGTTAACCTTATCCAAAGTGGGGAAAATCTGGCACACTGATGTCAATGAAAAACAAGGCGATATTTCAGACCCGGTCTACCGGCAGGAAGACCATCAAACCGAATGGACATTCAAAGGCGACTACTTTAACCGGCTGAATGAGAAAAATCACCTGCGCCTGGGATTTAATCTGAAATCACTCCAATTTTTCAACGATGAATGGACCAAAGGCGACACTTTATGGAATTATCAATATTATCCTACTGATGACCTGCAGGACCCGGTCCCCTTTCCGGGCATTAATTACGATGAAAATCAGTATACCTACCGAAAAGACCGCGTGGTCTATATTCATGATACCAAAACCCGGAACGAAACCCTTTCCACGCTCAAATCCAGTCTTTTTGCGCAGTATAAAGTCAAACCAACAGAGGCGCTGGAAATCAATACCGGTATCCGCTATTCCTATTTTGAATATTCCAACCAATCCTATTTTTCCACAAGGTTTGGCGCCACTTATCAATTGACCGGCGGCACCTCGCTAAATTTTGGCTATGGCAAACATTTTCAGGAACCGGCGTTTATTTATTTTGCCGATAATCCTGAAGAAAATAAAAATCTGAAGAGTTATCACTCCGATCAGTATGTGCTGGGTATTGAACACTTTTTTGATGAAAGCATGAAAGCCACAGTGGAAGCATATCACAAAAATTATAGTGATCTTCCTGTGAGCAGACGCTGGATTGAAGGGGATTCCATTGATTATTATGAGCGGGAAATGCTCAGTCGGCAAAAAGCCAAAACCTCAGGCATTGAATTTTTTCTGCATAAAAAAATGATTGAGAAACTGCACTTTACCCTGGCCTATTCCTATTATGTTTCACAATACGAAGACCTTCGTCCGAATGATACGAAGTGGTACACCGGATCCTATGATTTTCGCAATGTGCTGACCTTTGTGGGCGGTTACAAGAGTAACAACCGCAATAAAGAATGGTATCAGGAATTAAAAAGTAAAAAATGGTGGAAATATGTGGATTGGCTGCTGTCACCCGGCGATGAACTGGAACTCAGCGCCCGCTTTCGGTACAGCCGGGGCCGCCCCATTACAGAGCAGCATTATGACCCCTATCTGCGAAAATGGTATACCCAAACCCAGCAGGAAATCAACACCGGGAGGTTGCCGGACTATCATCGCCTGGATATTATGATCAACCGTCGCTGGATCTTAAAAAATTCCGCAATTGTGGCCTATTTCAACCTGATGAATGTTTACAACCGGCAGAATGTCTGGGGATACGCTTACAATGGTTCCGGCACCAGGGATAAGATTTATCAATATGCCTTTACACCGGTTGGTGGGTTTATCTGGGAATTTTAACACAAGTACATTGCGATAGAGCGGAGCGGTTGAAGCAATCCCGATGTCCTGATTGATGCTCCCAAATTGATTGCTTTGGTCGCTTCGATCGATCGGGATTGCTTCACTTCGTTCGCAATGACGGAATGGGACAGCGAGCGGCTCTCCCCAAAGACGTCATTGCGAAGGAGCGGAGCGACTGCGGCAATCTCGACGTCCTGATTGATGCTTCCCAAATTGATTGCTTTGGTCGCTTCGATCGATCGGGATTGCACGCCAGAGGCGCATAAACCCGCCTGCTCCCGAAGGGCGGGCAGGCTTCGTATCCTCGCGATGACGGGTTGGGGACGGCGGGCGGCTCTTCCGAAGCAATCCCGATGTCCTGAATGATGATTCCCGATCGCCATCAGGAAAGGCTGACCGTTAAAATATAAAATTAATTCAAAAATTGTTCTGGGTGAGGTTATCAAAATTTCACAAAACCACATTATTTTTGACATGATTATACATTATATTGTGGAAATGACTTGCTATTTAATTTTTAGTTTTGTATTATGATTTCGAGGGAAAAAGATAATATGATTAATAAATTAACTCCACATACGCAATCACATTACTTATTTAAACTCAATAAAGTAATCCGGGGGAAATATGAACAGGAAATTAAAAAAGAACAATGCCAACAGAGCCTTAGGTTCCTATCTCGAAGAAATTTCAAAATATGAACCGCTTTCACCTGAACAAGAGGTTGAATTAGCCCAGCGAATCCGTAAAGGTGATCTTCATGCCAAGCGCAAGCTGACAGAAGCCAATCTAAGATTTGTGGTGAGTGTTGCCAAAGATTATCAGGGCAACGGCCTTCCACTCACCGACCTGATCAACGAAGGCAATCTGGGATTGATAAAAGCAGCGGAACGGTTTGATGAGACCCGCGGATTTAAATTTATTTCCTATGCTGTCTGGTGGATCCGGCAATCCATATTGCAAGCCCTGGCTGAACATTCGCGAATTGTCCGGCTTCCCCTGAACCGTGTGGGAATGATCAAAAAAATTACCAAAGAACTGGAAGCCCTTGAGATGCAATACGAAAGAGCGCCCAGCCAGGATGAACTGGCCATGGGCCTGCACATGGATACTGAAGATGTCTCCAATTCCATTAAAATTTCCCGGCGCCATCACTCCCTGGACAAACCTTTCAAAGATGGTGAGGAAAATACATTGTCCGATGTTCTGAACGATGATTCCGTTCCTGATCCCGACAATTACTTAATGATGGATTCATTAAAAAAGGATGTTAAACAAAGTCTTAATTCCCTGAAAGACAAAGAGCGTGATGTGCTGGTGCTCTATTTTGGAATCGATAATGAGTATCCGAAAACACTCAATGAAATCGGTGAAAGATTCAATCTTACCCGTGAGCGGATAAGACAGATCAAGGACAAAGCGATCAACCGGCTTCGTCATAAATCCAGAAGTTCGGTGCTGCGAAGCTATCTCGGTTAAAATCAGTTGACTATAAAAATCAAAAGCCCCAAGGAATTTGGGGCTTTTGAGATTATAACTAACTAAAAATAGAGATGTAAAGGAAATATAACAAACTTTACACTTTATTAACACAATTTTTCTTAATTTTTTATATTTTTCTCAAAACAGCAGTTTATTACAAAAAACCCTTCGTTTTTTGCCGGGACAATTTTATTTTATCTCTATGAACACTTTAACACTCAAATTTTTTCGTATTACCAGTACCTGGTTTATAATTTTTTCCCTCTTGTTATTTTATAATTGCGGAAATAACGGCCTTAAAAAGATCAGAAAAAAAGGAAAAATCCAGGTTATTACCGATAATAACGCAAACTGTTATTATCTTTATAAAAACCAACCCATGGGATTGGAATATGAACTGGCCAAAGGTTTTGCTGATTTTCTGGGTGTTGAACTGGAACTGATCACGCCGCCCTGGCAAAAGATGGTGTCAATGCTGCAAAAAAACCGGGCCGATATCATCGCCGCCAACTTAACCATCACCAATGACAGAAAAAACAATATGGATTTTTCTATTGGCATTTTGCCTATTCAGCAATTTGTAATCACTAACAATCGCAATGATTCCATCAGAACCGAACAGGACCTCACCGGTACAACCATTCACATCCGTAAAAACACCTCCTATCATGAACGATTGCTGGAACTTAAAGAGCAAGGAATTGGCCTCTCCCTGCAACTCTATGATGACCTGCCCAGCGAGGAATTTATTCGCCGTGTCTCTATTGATGATATTCCATTAACCATTTCCGATTCCCACATCGCCCGTCTTAACCGGCGATATTATCCCAATATACAACTGGCTTTCCCAATTGAAGAACAACAGGAAATCGGCTGGGTTGTAAAAAAGGGAAATAGTGAACTGCTTAAAAAGATCAATCAATATTTCAATCAAATTAAGGAAAATGGCACTTTTGATAAGCTTTACAATAAATATTACGGAACCGCCGAAATCTTTGATTATGTTGATTTGCTAAAATATCATGACCGCATTGATAAGCGCTTACCAAAATATGAAGCAAAAATCAAAGCGGAAGCGGCAAAATACGGCTTTGACTGGCGGCTGATCGCGGCTATGATATACCAGGAATCCCATTTCAATCCTCACGCCAGAAGCTATACCGGCGTCCGGGGACTGATGCAACTGACATTGGTAACCGCCAGGGAAATGGGAGTCAAAAGCCGCTTAAATCCGGAACAAAGTATTCAGGGTGGCGTCAAATATCTCAATAAAATCTATCAACGGTTTGATGATGTCAACTCTGCTGACCGCATAAAATTTACGCTGGCCTCTTATAACATCGGCTACGGCCATATCCGTGACGCGCAAATGCTGGCCGAACAACAGGAAATGAACAAAAACCAGTGGAATACAATGGTAAAGATTCTTCCCCTTTTGCGCTATCGAAAATATTACAAACAGACCCGGTATGGCTACGCCCGTGGTACAGAACCGGTCAGATATGTGGAGCGGATCCTATCCTATTATGAAATTCTAAGACGGCAGGGTATCAATTAACCATTATTCTTTTGTCAAAAATTTGTTTTTTTTTTATATTCCCCTTCGTTCTTTACAAACAATATTTAAGGTAATAGATGAGCAATAAAAAAGAAGATAGTAAACTTGTCCGTGAGATAAAATCCTGGGCAGTAGTTATTCTGATCGCCATTGGATTGAAATCAACAGTTGTGGAAGCCTATCAAATTCCCACCGGTTCCATGGAAGAAACGGTTCTGATCGGCGACTTTATCCTTGGTAAAAAATTTACTTTTGGTACCCGCACGCCTTCGTGGATTGGCATACCTTTTACACGAATAGGGTTCAATATTCCCTATTTCCGGCTACCCAGTTTCAGAAGGCCACAGAGTGGTGATATTATCATATTTAAATATCCCCTGGACACGCACCTGAATTATATTAAACGCTGCGTGGGCGGACCCGGACAAACCGTTGAAATTATTGAAGGCCAGGCTTATGTCGACGGGAAAATCTTTAAAAATCCTGAACATTCGCAATTTACCGATCGTATCCTGCCGGAAAATTACCGGGAAAAAGATATCTTCCCACCCGGCGCCGGCAACCGGGATAATTACGGACCGGTTTATGTGCCGGCAAAAGGCGATACATTGCGATACGAAGAGGACAATGTTTATCTGATCCAAAATGTCGTAAAACTGGCCGGGCGTACCTTCCGGGTGAAGTTTGATAAAATGGTCATTGACGGCCGGGAAAGCGATTATTATGTGGTGGAGCAGGATCATTATTTTATGATGGGCGACAATCGGCATAACAGTTCCGACAGCCGCTACTGGGGCTTTGTTCCCTTTGATTATGTCATGGGGAATCCGCTGATCACCTATTTGTCATGGAACAAAGAAGCACGCCTGTATAAATTGCACAAGATCATTCGCTGGAGCAGAATCGGAAATATTCCAAAATAACCAAAATTGTGAAGCACGATCTTTATCTTTACATACATTTCCCCTTTTGCATCAATAAATGCAGATATTGTAATTTTTATTCCATTACTGAATTGAATGGGATTGATGATTATTTTCAATATCTGTACAAAGAAATTGACCTTTATCAGAAAATTCTGGCCCAATATCCTGTCAAAACAATTTATCTGGGCGGCGGCAGTCCCAATTTAATTCCGCCGGCATATCTTGAAAGATTGATCCGGCATATCAAAAAATATAATCGCCTGGCAGCGCTTGCGGAATTCACCATAGAGATCAATCCCGGCAATATTTCCGCTGAAAAACTGAATCGTTTTTCGAATTTGGGAGTTAATCGAATAAGTATGGGGAGCCAATCATTTTTTGATCCGGAATTAGAATTTCTGGGACGCCTTCACACCGCTGCTGATATATTTCAAACTGTGGAGACCATTCATAAGGAAGGCATACAAAATTTCAGCCTCGATCTCATCTATGGAATTCCCGGCCAAAGTCTAGCTTCATGGGAGGAAAATCTATCCATGGCGCTGAGGACCGGCGCGACCCATTTTTCCTTTTATAATCTGATCTATGAACCCGGTACGCCACTGACAGCAGCGCTGGCCCGGAAACAATTTCAGCCCGTTGATGAGGATCGGGAATTTGAAATGTTCAGAGTGGCCCATGAAAAACTGGCGCGGCATAATTATCACCATTACGAACTATCCAACTGGGCCATTCCCGGTAAGGAATCCAGGCATAATTCCGCTTACTGGCAAAACAAACATTATCTTGGGTTAGGCCCGGCCGCACATTCCTATCTTGATAATGAGCGCTGGTACAATTATAATTCCTTTGATTCCTACCGCAAAAACCTGGATAATAGTAAATTTCCGGTTCAATACCGGGAAACTATTGACCTTCAGTTGGCAATTCAGGAACTGATTATGCTGGGACTTCGAAGAGCTCAGGGTATGTCAATCCGGCAATTTGAAAATCTTACAGGTCTGGAGATTGAGCCGGTCTGTAAAAAAATGGAACAAATTTTTGATAACCGTTTTTTAAAAAAATACGCGCAGATAAACAATGATTTTTTACAATTAACAGTTGAAGGATGGTTTATTTGTGATTACATTGTCAGGAAGATAATAGAAATAACCGAGGAGATTCGTAATGATCATAAAAAAGCCCTGTGATGTTAAAGAAGAAGAATTAAAAGTTGAAGGTGTCAAAGGCATTACCAAACAACGCCTGATCTCGCCACCCGATGGCGCTCCCACTTTTACCATGCGTAAATTCACGGTGGAGCCCGGCGGCTATACTTTTCATCACACCCATGAATTTGAACATGAAATCTATGTTTTAAACGGTAGCGGATTAGCTAAATCCGAAGCAGGTGATGTGGAATTTGAAAAAGATGATGTTATTTTGGTCAAGCCCAATGAAGTCCATCAGTTCGTCAATAATGGCGATGATAAACTCTCGTTTTTATGTATCATTCCTAACCAGGAATAAAATTAATTTACCATAGATTCGATCTTACTCCGAAAAATAGTTTTAAAATCGATAGGTATCCTCTGTTCTTTTGGCATTATAAAAATTACCGTAAAAAAAAGATAAATAACTGACGTT
>CAYYMT010000140.1:0-8702 GCA_964472715.1 uncultured bacterium
GCGCTGATCCCTGCCTTATCTTTGTTGGTCAGGACCATGCGATAGACTTTGGAAGGTTCCAGCCGGGCGGGAATTTCATAAGGGAGTTTAATGAACCCCTGCTTTGAGATTTCCAGGTATTTTGTCCCCGGCGAAACATAAAGCCAGTACTCGTACTGTTTTTTATCTACGCTTTCCAGTTGGTTGGAATAAAATTTCAGCCCCGACAGGTCCGTACTGATCTTGATCAGAGCGCAGAACTCGTCATTGACATCTTTTTTGGGATTTGTCCGTGCTGACAGGTCATTGCTGACTACCCGAAAGGACTGCACCACGAATTCGTCCGCCAATAGCCCGGTGGTTAATAAAACTATAAAAAAACTCAACAGAACACCGTTCCTCATCCTTTATCTCCTCATACCTATTTTATAAATACCTTGCTATAAAATAAATATTCAGATATTTAAATCAAAGGATTAGGAAGGAATAATATTTTTTGAATATCCTTTGGCGTACAGTTTTTTTTTGGAGTGCATTGACCGTGTCAATGCATGCACCAACACGGTTGGTGCACTCCATAATTAATTCTCCAGCAATTCCCTCGCCTGGTTCAGGCCATTTTCTGTGATATTTTTGCCGCCGATCAGTTGAGCGATCTCGGTGATCCGTTCCTGTTGGTCCAGCGTCTTGATGTAGGTTACACTGCGATTGTCAACGATCTTCTTGCGGACACTGAGGTGAGAATCGCCGAGACTGGCGATTTGCGGCAAATGAGTAATACATAGGATCTGGTGATTATCAGCAAGGTTTAGCATTTCCTCGCCGACAATACGGGCAACCTGCCCGGAAATGCCGGTATCGATCTCATCAAACACCAGCACGGGAATTTTATCGCCGGTTGCCAAAATAGACTTGATGGCCAGCATGATGCGGGAAACTTCTCCGCCGGATACTGTATCCACTAACGGCGTCATAGGTTCGCCGGGATTGGTACGAATATAAAACTCCACCTGGTCCAGACCGTATTGATCGGAATAATAGGATTGATCGTCGATTTTGATCAAGCCTTTATCACTGGGCAGTTTACTGAGTTTGACTTCGAACCGGCTGTTTTTAAAGCCTAATTTTGTTAATTCCCGGCCGATTTCCTTTTCAAATCGCCGGGCGGTTTTGTGCCTTGCCCGGGACAGGTCCAGGGCCGATTCATAGTAGGCTTGCAAAGCTTTGTCCAGTTGTTTCCGGACAGTTTTTATATCAAATTCCAGACTGCCGCTTTGGTTCAGTTTCTCATCCAGTTCGGTTTTATATTTCAAAATTTCAACGATGTCCGGATGATATTTCTTCTGAAGTTTATCCAGATCGGCGATGCGGTCATTGGTCTCCTTTAAGCGCGCCGGATTATACTCAATATCAGCAGCGGAATTGGTAATATCACCGGAAAGTTCCTGAAACATATACTTTGTCTGCTCCAGGGATTCCAGATATTCATCAAAATCTTTGCTGATATCATTTAATTCCCGCAATTGCCCTATAACCGACTGAACCTGGTCATACAAAGTTTGATCGCCTTCATAAATAAGTTCTGTTAACTGACCGGCAATTTCATTGTACCGCTCGGCATTCACCAGTCGTTTTTGTTCCTGTTCTAATTTTTCCAGTTCACCGGGTTGAGGATTGATCTTATCAATTTCATCGAACTGAAATTGCCAGAGTTCCTGTTTCTCACGGTTCAATTGCTGCCGGTCTTTCAGGGTTCTGAGTTTTTCCTGTAAATTGTTGACCGTGTCAAAAAGTGTCCGGGTTCTCGCCAACAAATCCCGGTAGAGCCCAAAGTTATCAAGATAAAAGCGGTGGGTGTCAACATTCAGTAATTGCTGATGAGCGTGCTGGCCGTGCATATCGACAATATAACTCCCCACGGTGCGCAGCAAATTAATGGAACAGGGCTTATTATTGATCCAGGCTGATGACCGCCCGGTATCATAAAGTTTCCGTCTCAGCGTTAGTTTATCATTGTCCATGGGTATCTCATTTTCGTGCAACACAGAGGATAATTTTGACGATAATTTTGCATGAATATGAAACTCGGAAAATATCTCGGAATCGTGAGCGCCGGCGCGAATTTTGGAAATGTCGGCTTTGTAGCCTAAGGCCAGGTTGAGGGCATTGATGACAATGGATTTTCCGGCGCCGGTTTCTCCGGTTATGACATTAAAACCACGGGAGAAATCCACTTCAATATTTTCGATTATGGCGAAATTGGTTATTTTTAATTTACTTAAAATCAGCATGGTCTAATTTATCCGATATTTTCAATATATGAAAGAAAATGAGCCCGATTATTCCGCCAATGGAATCGGCTATAAAGTCGAAAATGGAACAACTACGGCCAGGCACAAACAATTGATGGATTTCATCGCTGGCGCCGTACAATAAAGTAATTATTAACGCGGTGAACAATAAATTGAACCTGGATTTATCTGTTTCCAGGGCTTTTAAGGCAATTCCGGTGAGGAATGAATAAACAGCAAATTCAGCCATGTGGATGAGCTTATCCCAACCCAGTATTGTAAATTTTGGCAGCCGGTCAAGGGGATGGGATGATACGATGTATATCAGGGCTGAATAGAGCAGCCAGGGTAATACCAGTAATTTTCGTTTCATAGGCCGATATTATCGTATTCTTTCAGGACTTTCGGAATAAATTTCAGCAGATCCGTAGCGATCAGCCCCCGAATCCCCACTTCCTGCCTGGCCTTATCAGCTGCATAGCCATGGAGCGCCATAGCCGCGTTTACCGCATCAAACTTTTCAATACCCTGGGCAATAAAGCCGGCAATAATACCGGTGAGAATATCTCCTGATCCGCCGGTTGCCATGCCCGGATTACCGGTGGAATTGACAGCAGTATCAAGATTAGTATTAACGGAAATGGAATGGGCGCCTTTCAGTAATAACTGACAGCGATACTCGTTGACAAATTCCTTGGCGTATTTTATTCTGTCGACGCGAATAGTTTCGGCATCGGTTTGAATTAATTTGGCGAATTCGCCCACATGGGGTGTCAAAATAATATTATCATTATTTTTAAGCAGGTTCAGATCATCATGAAATATCTTTAGCCCGTCGGCGTCAATAACTACCGGTTTATTTACCTGACGGATAAGTTCTTTGCCAAATTTCAGGGCTTCGCTATTGTCTGAAAGGCCTGGTCCGAATATAATTACATCAGCCCAGTCAATTTTTTCCTGTAGTCCCGGCAGGCTATCGGGACAAAAGGTTTGCTCACCGGATTCTATCACCGGCAGTGTCATAACTTCGGACAATTTAGTTTCCATGATTTCATTGAGGCTTTCAGGAATAGCGCATACAACCAGTCCGGCGCCACTTCGCTGGGCCGCCATACTGGACATATAGGCGGCGCCGGTCATTCCCTTTGAGCCGCCAACCACCAGGACTTTCCCCATCTGATGTTTGTAAGTATCGTAGCGAATGTCAGGAAAAATTTTGACCATATCGTATTTATGAAAATAAAAAGTTTCAGAATCCAGTACCGTGAAACTTTCATCAGGATATTTGAGATCCGCCAGTATTATTTGACCGGTATGTTTTGGCCCGTCATTGTATAGCAGGCCGCGCTTTAAAAATCCCATGGTGACAGTTTTCATGGCTTTGACAGCAACACCACTTATTTTGCCGGTATCACCATTAATCCCGGAAGGAATGTCAACTGCAAGAACCGGATGTTTTACAGGATGCTCGATATTATTGATCAGTTCTATGGCTTTTCTCATTAATCCCTTGACTTCTCCCCTGATACCTGTTCCCAACAGCGCATCAATGATGAGATCGGTTTCATGGAGTTTTTGCATCTTGTCAAAATCTTTGTTATCAGTAATGGTTTCAATGACAACATATTCCTCTTTGCATTTATCCAGGAAATATTTGGCGTCACCGGAAATTTTCTCTTCATTACCAATGATCCAGACTTTGACAAAGGCGCCCATATCCTGCAATTCCGCCGCGGCCGCAAATCCGTCACCCCCATTATTGCCGGTACCACAAAAGACATCAATACGACTGCCCGGCACATGTTTCAGAAAAATTTTTGATTTAATGGTTATAAATTTTCCGGCGGTTTTCATTAATTGCCGCCCGGATATTCCTAACTGGTTGATTGTGTAATCGTCGACGCGCTTTGCTTCGCTATTTGATAATACGTATTCTTTCATTTTTCCACCAATATTGTTGTTGCAGTTGCGATTTCCTTTATATGTGAGATTGATAATTCCAGATCAATTTTATTTGTATATTTTGTCAGTTCCTGTAAAAGCAGCACCTCCGGTTTACCATGCTTGTCATTGCGGATTTCAATAAATTTCAGCGGGAAGGATTTCCCGGGAAAAGCGCTCATTAAGGCTTTTTGCGTTGCCTCTTTGGCGGCAAATTTTCCGGCAAAGCGTTCGGCGGCTAACTTATATTGCCGGCAATAGATGATCTCTGATTCCGTAAAAACTTTCCGCAAAAATTTATCACCATATTTTTGTATGGATTCTTCGATTCTTTTCACTTCGATAATATCTGTGCCTAGCTTCATCACACTCCCTCGTGATTAAAATTCTTAATATATATACAAATTAGAATAGTAATTTTCAAATATGTTCCGGGATTTTATCAAAAAAAAGAGGTGATCAGAAAACCACCTCTTCTTAAAAATATATGTATAAAGAT
The DNA here is from genome assembly GCA_964472715.1 of uncultured bacterium. Lineage (GTDB taxonomy): Bacteria > Fidelibacterota > UBA2242 > UBA2242 > JAFGTP01 > JAFGTP01. Next base: position 4,711 of record CAYYMT010000140.1, read on the forward strand.
TTTTATTGAACAGATTTCAATTCATATTCTGCTGATTTTTTCCATTTTGGATCTCTGGCGGCCATTCTAAAAGCATTTCTGGCGGCCTCTCTGTCACCTAAACGTCTTTCCGCAATACCCAGTTCATAGAGCGCAGCCGCCCAATTGGATTTCAATTCCAGCGCTTGTATGGCGGCTTCCTTGGCTTTCCGGGCCTGTTCGGCTGCATTGTAAGCGGCTGCCAACCGGTACCAGACTGTTTCCTTTTCCGGACTGAGTTCCGAAGCTTTTTTCAGGTTGATAATGGCCTTGTCCCAATCTTTATTTTCACTATAGATCACACCGAGATTTTCGTAAGGTGTTTCATAGTCGGGTCTTAGTTTAATTACTTCATTATATGCGGGAATAGCTTTGTCATAATTTTTCATTCTGTAATGAATATAGCCGATTTTGTCCCAGGCCGATGCGTATTTTGGATTGATTTCGGTGATTTCTCGAAAGGTTGCCAGGGCCTCCTTCATTTTATTCATTTTTACATAGATATTGCCTTTGACAACGTAAGCTTTAATATATTCTTCATAGATATCAATACAATTATCGACAGATTCTAATGCTTTTTGATAGTTTCTCTGGGCATAATAAGACCTGGCCAGCAGATAATGGGCCATATATTGATCCGGGTCTAAAATTAAGGCCTGCTCGAATTTTTTCTCGGCGCGGTCGTAATCCCGGCGCTGGAGTAACTGGTTGCCTTCAGACAGGTATTTTTGCACATACATCTGGGCGGCCTGGGAGTATTTTTCTTCTTCGGGTCTCAGGTCCATTGCTTTCTGTAATTCTTCAGCGCCTTCTTTGGCTTTTTCCAGGCTCAGCAGAACCTGGGCGTATTGGAAATGGCCTTCGGCAAAATTGGGATTCACTTGTAATAGTTCCGCAAAAGCTTCTTCTGCTTCCGCGTATTTGCCATCTCTTTTGGCGCGAATCGCTTCGGTAACCTGAGTAGCAAAGGAAGCCATTTCATTACGGACTTCACGGTATTCCTGGTTGCCACGATCCAGCTCAATTGATTTATCAACAAATTCCTTGGCTTCCTGAATGTAGCCCAGTTTAAAGTAAATTTTACCGGCCATGATCAATGCCTGCGGCAGTTCCGGATTATCTTCCACAAATGGTTCGATGATCTCCATTGCTTCTTTATATTCACCGGCATCGTATTTTGCCTGCGCATCCTGAAGAACACCATTGGCAAAGCCGATAGAAAAAGTCAGTAAAACCATGCACAGTATTACAGCGCTTCTGGTGATGAATTTCATATCAAAACCCCTTTTTTTTTATTTCTAATCGTCAAATAAGTCGTGCCGAAGACGGGAGTCGAACCCGTACAGGCTATCGCCCACATGGCCCTCAACCATGCGTGTCTACCAATTCCACCACCTCGGCTATGAAAAATCTGAAATCGAAAATTTATTCCTTCGTTTCAGTTTCGTTATCTTCTTCCTGAACACCTTGCGGAGCAGGCAATCCGGCGGCGGGGGCAACCCGTCGGTCGGCTTCTTTTCTGATCACACTTTCAGATTCAGGATTTGTCGGTGAGGACAACAGACTGATCAAAATCGTAATGATAAAAAAGGATGTGGCAAGTGTTGCACTGGTTTTGGACAGAAAAGTTGCAGCTCCCCGGTTACTTAATATGGAACCACCTTGCCCGCCAAATGTTCCGGACAGGGCATCACCTTTACTGGATTGGAAAAGTATCGACAGCACCAGTAGTACTGAATTGATAACGAACAAAATTATTAAAAAAGTATACACGTTATTTGTCTCTCCTGATTATTTTAAATTTTCTTCAACAGTATTGATTATCTCGCTGAAACTATCAACTTTTAAACTCGCGCCACCTACCAGAAAACCGTCAATATTGTCGCTTTCAATCAGTTCTTTGGCATTGGCAGGTTTAACACTGCCGCCGTAAAGAATAGTGATTTTTTCGGCAGTGGCGTCATCAAAAAGTTCAGCAATCATTTTGCGAACTTCCGTATGAACTTCCGATGCCTGTTCCGGCGTGGCGGTTTCTCCGGTACCAATCGCCCAAACCGGCTCATAAGCGATCAGGCAGTTTTCCAATTCTGATTTGCTCAGCCCTTTACAGGCGGCAGTGAATTGTGTTTTGATCACGTCTATTGTGTTACCGGCTTTGCGCTCTTCGATTTTTTCGCCGATGCAGATGATCGGCTTTAAGCCTTTGGATAAGGCCTGGTCGATTTTCTTTCGAATAAGGTCATCATCCTCACCAAAGATATGCCGTCTCTCGGAGTGCCCGAGGATGACATAGTCGGCATTGACTGATTTGATCATATCAGCAGAAATTTCCGAAGTAAAAGCTCCGGAATCTTCAAAATGCATATTTTGAGCGCCCACTTCCGCGATGGTATTGTTTAGTTTCTCGTTAATGTTAAAGAGCGAGATATAAGGCGGGCATAATATAACCCCTGTATTTTTGATTTCCAATATTTTTTTAGCGAAGGCTGTTGCGAAGGCATCGGCCTCCTGATAAGTCTTATTCATCTTCCAGTTTGCTGCTACTACTTGTTTGGCCATTGTTTCGCCTCCGGTTATTTAGTTGAAAGTAATGTTAATGGTACCATTTCTTTGCCGCTGATCATTTCCAGGGAAGCGCCGCCGCCGGTGGAAACATGGCTGACTTTGTCACTGAGTTCAAACTTTTTGATCGCGGCTGCGGAATCCCCACCACCGATAATTGTGATCGCCCCCTTTTCTGTAATTTCAGCTAATTTGCGGGCAATGAACTCGGTTCCCTTGGCAAATTTTTCAATTTCAAAAACACCCATTGGGCCATTCCACAATACCGTTTTGCTGTTATCCAGGACTTCACCAAAGATCTTTTCGGTTTTTTCGGCAATATCCAGCCCCAGTTTATCTTTCGGAAATTTATCCATGTCTACAACATCAGGCATTGCTTTTTCACTGACTTCGGAAGCGATAACCGCATCAACCGGCAGATAGATCTTGCAATCCTGTTCCCTGGCTTCCGCCATAATTTCTTTGGCCAGTTCGAGTTTATCTTCTTCCAGCAGGGATTTACCGATTTCATAGCCTTTGGCTTTCAGAAAAGTAAAGCTCATTCCGCCGCCAATGATCAGGTTTTGGACTTTCGGCATCAGGCTTTTAATGATTTCAATTTTGTCCGATACTTTTGCGCCGCCAAGAATCGCGGTATAGGGTTTTTCCGGAGTTTCCAGTTTGTCGCCGAGATATTTCAATTCTTTTTCCAGCAGATAACCGGCGGCCCGCTGTTCAAAATGTTCCGCGACACCGGCCATTGAAGCGTGGGCCCTGTGACTGGTTCCAAAAGCGTCATTGACGTAAATGTCACCCAGTTTCGCCAGTTTTTTGGCAAAGGTTGCGTCATTTTTCTTTTCTTCTTTATAATATCTGAGATTTTCAAGCAATAGAACCGCTCCGTCCTGCAGTTCATTTGCGACAGTTTCCACTTCCGGGCCGATACAATCAGGAACAAAAGCAACATGATCAAAATCCTGCTGCAGCCTTTCCGCCACCGGCTTCAAACTCAGTTCCGGTTTCTTTTCACCTTTGGGGCGTCCCAGGTGTGACATTAGGATTACTTTAGCGCCGTCGCCAACCAGTTTCTTAATACTCGGCAGGGCTGCTCTGATACGAAAATCATCGGTTATATTTTGATTATTGTCAAGCGGTACATTGAAGTCCACTCGCATTAATACACGTTTTCCTTTTACACTTAAATCATCAATCGTTAAATAAGCCATAATTGCCTCTTTCTATTTTTAGGTTTTAGTCAACTTGTAGTTTACTCTATTATAAATATTTTTTCAAGGATTTTTGAAGGAATTATCAGATTGCGTAATATTTTTAAATAATTGGATTTAGATGGTCACAATTACAAAGCAAAGCGTAAGGAAAGACAACTTAAACCGCCGTCAACTTTTCGAAATTCCGACATATCCAGCGCAATG